>VAYF01000243.1 GCA_005883885.1 Actinomycetota bacterium
GTGATGGAGATCAAGTCCGGCAAGAAGCAGATCGTGCAGAAGAAGGTCTTCCCCGGCTACCTGCTGGTGAAGATGCTCTACGACAACGACTCGTGGTACGTCGTTCGCAACACACCGGGCGTCACGGGATTCGTGTCGGCGGGGACCGGCTCCAAGCCCACGCCCCTGTCCAAGCGCGAGGTCGAGAAGATCCTCGTGGTGAAGAAGGAAGAGCAGAAGCCGCAGGTCAGGCTTGGCTTCGAGGAAGGCGATGTCGTGCGGATCATCAGCGGTCCGTTCGCGGACTTCAACGGCACGATCAGCGAGATCAATCCCGACCAGGCCAAGCTCAAGGTTCTGGTCAACATCTTCGACCGGGAAACCCCGGTCGAGCTGTCCTTCGACCAGGTAGCGAAGGTCTGAGGGACCGCGGAGACGAGACGAGCGGGAGGCCGGTCCGATCCGGCCGCTCGGACCGCAGGAAGGCGTGAAACACATGCCGCCGAAGAAGAAGAAGAAGGTACTCGCGACGGTCACCCTGCAGATCAGGGCGGCGCAGGCGACCCCGGCGCCGCCGGTGGGTACGGCCCTGGGGCAGCATGGCGTGAACATCATGGAGTTCTGCAAGCAGTACAACGAGCAGACCCAAGCGATGGCGGGCCAGGTCATCCCGGCCGTGCTCACCATCTATGAGGATCGGACGTTCTCTTTCATCCTCAAGCAACCGCCCGCCGCGGAGCTGATCAAACAAGCAGCGGGGATCGAGAAGGGCTCGGGCGTGCCCAACCGGGACAAGGTCGCATCGCTCACCCATGCGCAGGTCCTCGACATCGCTCAGAAGAAGATGGCGGACCTCAACGCCAACGACGTCGAGATGGCGGCGAGGATCATCGCTGGCACGGCCAGGAGCATGGGCGTGGAGGTCGAGGCATGACCACCGTCCATGGCAAGCGGTACCGCGAGGCGACCTCTGCCTTCGATCAGGCCGAGGAGCACGCCCCGGCCGAGGCGATCGGTATCGTACGGTCGCTCCCGGGAGCGAAGTTCGACGAGACGGTCGAGGTCTCGTTCCGGTTAGGGATCGATACCCGCAAACAGGATCAGACGCTCCGAGGCACCGTCACGTTGCCGAACGGGTCGGGCAGGACGGTCCGGGTCGCGGTGTTCGCCCAGGGCGACAAGGCTCGCGAGGCGCGCGACGCCGGCGCGGACCTCGTCGGCGGCGACGAGCTGGTCGACGACGTGATCAAGGGCAGGATCGACTTCGATGCTGCGATCGCCACGCCGGACATGATGGCGTCGGTCGGGAAGGCCGGCCGGGTGCTCGGACCCCGTGGGCTGATGCCGAACCCGAAGACCGGAACGGTCACGAACGACATCCAGAAGGCGGTCGCGGACATCAAGGGCGGGAAGATCGAGTACCGGGCCGACCGGACGGGCAACGTGCACATGGTGATCGGGAAGAAGTCGTTCGAGGAGCGCGCGCTGCTCGAGAACTATCTCGCGGTCGTCGACGAGATCCTCAAGGCGAAGCCATCCTCAGCGAAGGGCCGGTACATCCGCTCGCTCGTCGTCTCCACCACCATGGGGCCAGGGATCCGGATCGACCCGACGAAACCCAAGGGCGCGGACGGGGGTGGGGCGCCGGCGTAGCCGGCGCCCCACCGAACGCACGAAGGGGCGCCGCCCGCTTCGCGGGCGGCGCCCCTTCCGTTCCCACGGGGCAGGGATCCCTGGGATCAGGCCGCCTTCTCGTACACCTCGATCGTGAGCGGGGCGTCGTCGCAGTCGAACGACGCTTGCCCGACGACGCGACTTCCGGGGATGCTGATCGCGAGCTCTCGGCCCTCGGCGACCATCGGGAGCGACAGCCTGCAGTAGCTCTCGACGAGCGCTTTGACGTTGCCCG
>VAYF01000244.1 GCA_005883885.1 Actinomycetota bacterium
AGTGATGATCTCCTCGCCGTCCCAGCCCGCGAGCAGGTCCTCGAACACGGGCACGAGTGTATGCATGAGCTCCCGCTGAAGGGCGACAGACGACGAGGGCGGGGCTCACGCCCCGCCCTCGCGGTCCTTCTCGCCCGACCGGCCTCAGTGCATGTGGCCGCCGCCCGCGGGCGCCGGCTCTTCCTCCTCGGGCTTCTCGACCACCGCGGACTCCGCGGTGAGCACGATGGCCGCGATGGAGGCGGCGTTCTGCAACGCGGAGCGGGTGACCTTGGCCGGATCGATGATCCCGGCCTTGACCATGTCGACCCACTCGCCGGTGGCCGCGTCGAAGCCTCGGCCATCGCCTTCGGTACGGATCTGCTCGACGATGACCGCGCCCTCGTAGCCGGCGTTCTGAGCGATCCGCCGCGCCGGCTCGGCGAGCGCGTGACGGACGATGTTCGCGCCCGTCGCCTCGTCGCCCGTCAGGTCGAGCTTGTCCAGGACCGGCTCGGCGCGGATCAGCGTGACGCCGCCGCCTGGGACGATGCCCTCCTCGACCGCAGCGCGGGTCGCCGAAACGGCGTCCTCGATGCGGTGCTTCTTCTCCTTGAGCTCCACCTCGGTCGCGGCGCCGACCTTGATCACCGCGACGCCTCCGCTGAGCTTGGCGAGGCGCTCCTGGAGCTTCTCGCGATCCCAGTCGGAGTCCGTCTTGTCGATCTCGGCCTTGATCTGGTTGATGCGACCCTGAACGTCCTCCTGGGAGCCGGCGCCTTCCACGATCGTCGTGTCGTCCTTCGTGACGACGACCTTGCGCGCCTTGCCGAGGAGATCGAGGTTCACGTTCTCGAGCTTCAGGCCGACCTCTTCCGAGACCACCTGTCCCCCGGTGAGGGTCGCGATGTCCTGGAGCATCGCCTTGCGACGGTCGCCGAACCCAGGAGCCTTGATGCCGACCGCGTTGAACGTCCCGCGGATCTTGTTGACGACGAGCGTCGCGAGCGCCTCGCCGTCGACGTCCTCTGCGATCACCGCGAGGGGCTTCCCGGTGTTCAGCACCTTCTCGAGCAACGGGAGCAGCTCTTGCGCGCTGGAGATCTTCTTGTTCACGATGAGCACGTACGGCTCCTCGAGAACAGCCTCCTGGCGCTCCGGATCCGACACGAAATAAGGCGAGATGTAGCCCTTGTCGAACTGCATCCCCTCGGTGAACTCGAGCTCGATCCCGAAGGTGTTCGATTCCTCGACCGTGATCACGCCGTCCTTGCCTACCTTGTCCAGCGCCTCCGCGATCGTGGTACCGATCTCGGTGTCGGCGGCCGAGATAGCAGCGATCTGCGCGATCTCGTCCTTCGACTCGATCTCCTTGGACTCGTTCTTGATCGCCTCGACGGCGGCCTCGACCGCCTTCTCGATACCCCGCTTGAGGGCCATCGGATTGGCGCCGGCCGCGACGTTCTTCATCCCGCCCTTGACCATCGCCCGGGCGAGCACCGTTGCCGTCGTGGTGCCGTCACCGGCGACGTCGTTCGTCTTGGTCGCGACCTCCTTGGTGAGCTGGGCGCCCATGTTCTCCCACGGGTCATCGAGCTCGATCTCCTTGGCGATCGTGACGCCGTCGTTCGTGATCGTGGGTGCGCCCCACTTCTTGTCGAGCACCACGTTCTGGCCCTTGGGGCCGAGCGTGATGGCGACCGCGTCGGCGAGCTTGTCGACACCGGCCTCCAGGCCGCGCCGAGCTTCCTCGCCGAACTTCAGGAGCTTCGAAGCCACGTGGCCCCCCTTACTTGCCTGCGACGGCGAGCACGTCGCGGGCCGACAGGATCAGGTACTCATCACCGTCGACCTTGACCTCGGTGCCGCCGTACTTCGAATAGATGACCGTGTCGCCGACCTTCACGTCGAGCGCGACACGGCCGGTGCCGTCGTCGTTCCACCTGCCGGGGCCCGCCGCCACGACCGAGCCCTCCTGGGGCTTCTCCTTGGCCGTGTCCGGGATCACGAGACCCGAGCTCGTCGTCTCCTCGCCCTCACTGGGCTTGACGACGATCCGGTCCTCGAGCGGCTGGAGCTTGAAGTCCGCCATCCTCGACTACCTCCTCCTTCGGTCTTCCCTACCGTCCGGGCCGGGGAGCCAGTTAGCACTCCCAGGCCTTGAGTGCTAACAGGATAGCCAGGAGAGTGCCAACCGGCAACGCGGGTCAGCGGGAGCGCTGCTCAGGAGTAATCGATGTGCAGGACCGGCGCGAACGTTCCGTTGAAGGACTCGGCAGCGCGCACGCCCGTTCCGGTGATGACGAACGCTATCGCGTTGCCCGAGGTCCATCCTGCCCGGTTCACGATCTCCTGGACGACGCTGGTGAGATCCGGCGTCTGTTGATCGGGGCCCTGCGCTCCGACCGTGCTCCAGGGCGCCGGTACCCACCCCACATCGGCCGACGTTCGCGGACGGGAGGAGATGTTGTTGGTGGTCTTCGCGAACGTGACCGGGTTGTCGGCGGCCTGTCCCTCGATCGTAAGGGAGGCAGCTCCTATGGTCTTCGTGTTGCACTGGAACTGGATGTAGGCACTCTGGATGGTCGCGCCGGGAGGGATGGACAGTCCGGCGAATCGAAGTCCCACGGTCTGATCCACCCCAGCGCGATCCACGATCTTGAGGACCGTGTTCGCGAGCGCGACGCTCCCGGCCGATTCTTCGGCATCATCGGCACTGGCCGCGATCGGGACGGCGAACGAGACGACCCCGCCGGGCAACACCGTCACCGTGACGTCGTCCGAGGACTGGAGCGCGCTGTCGTCCCCGTTCAGCCGCAGGACATAGGTCCCGGCGGTGTCGAAGGAAACGGTGGTCGTGGGCGAGCCGGGATCGGTGAACGCGGCGGTTCCAGGACCGCTGATCTGCGACCAGGTACTGGTGACGGTCGCCGGCGGATCCGGGAGCCCATCATCCGTGACGGAGCCTTGCATCGTGGCCTGGGCCGGCAGCTTAACGGTCTGATCTGGGCCGGCGTTCACGACCGGGGCATGGTTCGCCACGCTGCCGCAGTCGACCGATCCGTCATGAAGATCGTTCCCGCGCACGTCCTGCCACTGCCAACCGATACTCGTCGCCGCGTTCCCGTTTCGCGCGCCGCCGAGCGTCATATCCAGCAGTCCGGCGGTCTGCCCCTTCGACCATTCGATCCTGTCTCCCGGCAAGGCCTTCGAGTTGCTGCTCGTCGCATGACCACCGGCTCCCGAGATCAGCTGAACCATATGTGCGTCGGGTGTCCCCGCGGTGAAGTTCGCGTCGAGCGGCTTGTACTCCTCCATGTTGTGCTGGTGCCCGTTCACGACGAGGTCGACGCCGTTGTTCGCCAACAGCTTCCACATGTCGCTCTCATTGGAGTTGATCGTCGTGTTGCTCGTTACGGCGGGTATATGGAAGAACGTCACGACGCAGGGGGGGACGTTCGGAGCGGTAAGGACGCTCTGAGCGAAGTTGTACTCCGCATGAGCGACGGTCATGTTCTGGCTCGAGTTCAGATCCAAGAACAAGACGCCGCCCCAGGTGAACGACGTGTACACGGGGTGACCGTGCCAGTAGTCCATCCAGGCCGGCACGTTGACCTTCTCATGGTTCCCCAGCGTCGGCTGGGTCGTATCGGCGGTCGCTCCCCAGAGTGTTCCCTGTCCCGGGTGGTCGATGTTCGACACACCGTAGTGGTTCAGGTTCTCCGTGAACGTCCCCGTCTCGTAGATGTCACCGAGGAACAGGAACAGCGGCGGGTCGACCGCGGCGATCCGGTTCGCCATCGCGTTCGAAGCGACCTCGTTCGATGGCCCGTCGCCGACCGCAAGGATGTGCGGGTCGTTGGCGCCGGTCCATGGCGCCGGCAGATAGCTCGTCCAGTCGTTCGGGTTGTGCTGGAAGTCGGTCGCGTTACCGTTGGTGAGCGTGACGGCGATCATGACGGCCGCCGAACCGATCGAGCCTTGCTGCAGCGACAGGGTGCCCGAGCCGTCCAGGTACTTCTGGGTCGGCCACACGAACGAATAGTCGTTCGTCGAGGGCGACGGCGCGTACATCTGGATGAGCCGCACCGCCGGCCCGCTCGACGGGACCCACGTCGCGAACACGACCCCGTTGTTGGGAGCGTCCGTGACGGTGACGGTCTGTTCACCCGTCAGGGTGTTCGCAGCCGTGGCGCACAGCGTGTGGCCGCTCGAGGTGCCGCAGTTGCTGGAGGCCTCGGCGGCGACGGGGATCAAGACCGTTGCAGCTACGAGCAAGGAGAAGACACCCATCCATGCCAACGGCTTGCGTGGTGACACGATCATGATCCGTACCGACAGGTTGAGACCTCGACTCTTGACGGCTGGTACACGACGACTCCCCCATGTCTCGCCGCCACTCTAAGGATGCAGACGCAAGGGAAGGCCCGCGCGGCGGCTCGC
>VAYF01000245.1 GCA_005883885.1 Actinomycetota bacterium
AGCGACCTGGCGAAGCAGGTGACCGGTTCGCTCTCGAGCGCTTCGAACCTCGCGACGAAGCTCGGATCCTGGCTCTCGATCGCGGCCCTCGTGACGGCGATCGCACTCGCGACGCTGCTCACCCTCGCTGCGGTCGGTCGCCGGGTCCGCGAGATCGGAACGCTCAAGGCGATCGGCTGGCGCACACGACGCGTGGTGGGCCAGGTGATGGGCGAGACCCTCGTCCTCGGGCTGATCGGCGGCGCGCTCGGGATAGGCCTGGGGATCGCCGGCGCGTGGGTCGTGACGAAGGTCGCACCGAGCCTCACGGCAACCGTGTCGAGCGCACAAGGGTTGGTCGGCCCCGGGGGCGGCGGTCCGGGTGGGAACCCGTTCTCGCGGACGATCTCGGTCGCGCTTCACGCGGCGGTGACCCCGGCGCTTGTGGCGACGGCCGTCGGGCTCTCCCTGGCCGGCGGTGGGATCGCCGGGCTGTTCGGCGGTTGGCGGGCCGCGCGCATGCGTCCCGCGGACGCGATCCGTCGGGTCGTGTGAGGAGGAAGTCATGTACGAGCTGAACGAAGTCACGAAGCGGTACGGCAACGGGCGAGGGTCGGTCGAGGCGCTCGTGGGTATCAACCTTTCGATCGGCGACGGCGAGTTCGTCGCGATCCAGGGGCCGACCGGTCAAGGCAAGAGCACGCTGCTCCAGCTGCTCGGCGGCATGGACCGTCAGACGAGCGGAACCGTTGCATACGGCGGCCGCGAGCTGGGAGCGCTCTCGGAAAGCGAGCTGACCCGGTTGCGGGCCCATGAGTTCGGGTTCGTCTTCCAAACGTTCAACCTGATCCCCACGCTCTCCAGCTGCGAGAACGTCGAGACGGCCCTGGTTCCCCTGGGCGTGCACGGATCCGAGCGACGACGACGAGCGGAGGAGGCCTTGGCCGAGGTCGGGCTTGCGCATCGTGCCGCGCATCTGCCCGGCGAGCTCTCCGGCGGCGAGCAGCAACGGACCGCCATCGCGAGGGCGCTTGTCAAGGGGCCGCGCGTCGTCCTCGCCGACGAACCCACCGGGAACCTCGACCAGGAGACGCGCGACGAGATCGTGGGTCTGCTCGAGAAGCTGTGGACGACCCACGGGGTCACGTTGATCGTCGTGACTCACGACGATCTGGTTGCGACGCGCGCACCCCGCCGGATGCGCTTGGAGGGCGGTCGCGTGCTCGAAGATCTCCCGATGGGTGCATGAGGTCGCCCCGAACGCCCGCTCCACGTCACGGCGGCGCTCGGTCTTCCAACGGCGATCCGTCCGGTCGCGTGAATGCCGGGCGGCCGTCGAGCAGCTCCAACCTGAACCCGCCGGGCGCATGCACCATCCGATGATGCCGACGGCACAGCAAGAGGAGGTTCCTCACGGCCGTCGGTCCGCCGTCCGCCCAATGGACGATGTGATGCGCATCGCACCAACTGTGCGGCCGATCGCAGCCCGGGAACCGGCAGCCACGATCGCGCACGATCACGGCCCGTCGCATCGCCGGCGGGACGATCGGCGTCCGCCGGCCGACATCCATCGGTTGCGAACGACCCGAAAGCGCGACGCGCATCACCGAGGCATCGCACAGATGTCGCTTCGCGATCTCCTCGGGGACGGCGCCGGTGCGGTCCAGCTCCGCCATCCCTGCCGCACGGCCTGCAAGCATCCCGGCGTCGACCGTGAGGGTGACGTGAGGTCGTTCGCCGCCGATCATCGGCCTGTCCGAGCGGTCGAGCCACTGCCGGCAGATCTCGCCGAGCGCGTCTGCACGCCGCTGCGCCGACGTGCGATCGTCCTGGCCGGCGCGCGATCGCGTCTCCGCATCGAGGACCGCGCCGAGGGCGGTCAGGAGCGCTTCGCCGGTCTCGGAGTCGAGGTCGCCGTCGACACGGACCATCCCCAGGTACGTCGCGGAGGCGTGTAAGCGCCGCCGCGCGTGGGCGGCATCGTCGCCTCGCAGGTCGTGAGCGTTATCGACCTGCTGGCGCCAGAAGCCGACCACACGCTGCAGGTCGCCGATCGCGTGGATCCTGGCCGCCTCCAGGAGCTGCGGCTCGGAGCGGTCGAACGCCGACGGGTAGCCTGGCGAACGGCCGCCAGCACCTTGACGGCCGACATGGACACCTCTCCTTCCTGGAGGGCTCGAAGCGACCGTGGCATGTCCCGGAGCGCTCGAGCGATGCGCAATTCCGCCCTGGCGTTCCCCCAAGCGACCTTGTGCGACGAGGCGAGCCACGAGGCCGCCGAGAGGAAGCCGTCACGTTCGTGGAGTCCACGACGGTCGATCTCGGCCAAGCGCCGGAGCCGCTCGGCTTCGAGCAGCTCGCCAGCGCGCTGGAGCTCCGCGAAGTCTTCTTCCAACCGAGCGTCCGGA
>VAYF01000300.1 GCA_005883885.1 Actinomycetota bacterium
CTCAGCTCTCAGCCCCGTGCATCGTGTCGCAAACCGGGGACGGCCTCGGCGGAAGCACCACCTTGGGTTGGCTCCCGGGAGGAGACCCGCCTCGGCGCACCTGACCCAAGGCTGCAACCAGCGGAAACAGGGTCTACGCCCGGCATAGCCGGGCGTAGACTCCTTCCGTGCTGATCTGTCCGACCTGCGGTGAGGAGAACCCGGATCGGTTCCGCCTGTGCGGGTACTGCGGTGCCTCATTGCAACCAGAAGCTCCGCCGCAAGAGAACCGACGCGTTGTCACGATCGTCTTCAGCGACCTGAAGGGGTCGACGTCGCTCGGCGAACGGCTCGACAGCGAGGCGCTTCGCGCCGTCCTCGCGATCTATTTCGAAGCCATGAGCGCGGTCCTCGTCCGCCACGGCGGCACGATCGAGAAGTACATCGGGGACGCGATCATGGCCGTCTTCGGCCTACCGCGACTCCACGAGGACGACGCCCTTCGAGCGGTCCGGGCAGCCGCCGAGATGCGCGAGACCCTCGAGATCGTGAACCAACGCCTCCAAGCGGACTACGGCATCCGTCTGGAGAACCGTACCGGCGTCTACACGGGCGAGGTCGTCGCCGGCGACATCACGACCGGCCAGCGGCTGGTCCGGTCGAGCCGCTCGAGCTCAAGGGCAAGGCCGAGCGGGTCCCCGCGTACCAGCTCCTCCACGCCGGCGCCGGCGAAGGGCGCGTCCGGAGGGTCGACCTCCCGCTCGTCGGACGGGCGGAGCAGCTGCTCGCGCTGTCGGAGATCCTCGACGAGGTCCGCGAGACCTCTCGCCCTCACCTTGTCACGGTCGTTGCGCCTGCGGGCACCGGCAAGTCACGACTCCTCCACGGGTTCCTCGACGGCCGCGGGAGAGGATCGACCTCGCTCGTCGGCCGATGCCTCCCCTACGGCGAAGGGATCACCTACTGGCCGATCGCGGAAGCGGTCCGCGGATTGGCGCACGTCCTCGAGGACGATCCGGCCGAGGTCGTGGCCGAACGGGTGGGGACCTTGTTCGCGGACATCCCCGACGCCGGCCGGCGTGTTGCATCGGTGATCGGACTCACCGACGACGTGTACCCGGCCGAGGAGGTCGCGTGGGGGGTACGCAGGCTCGTGGAGTCGCTCGCCACGCGAGACCCCGTGATCATGCTCCTCGATGACATCCACTGGGCGGAGCAGACACTGCTCGACCTCGCGAAGGAGCTGGTTGAGACGGTCGATGCGCCGCTCCTGCTCCTGTGCGGCACGCGACGAGATCTGTTCGACGACCATCCGGAGTGGCCGAAGGACGGCGAGCGCGTACGGGTCATGGACCTGGCGCCGCTGTCGCACGATGAGAGCAACCTCGTGCTGGGGAGCCTGCTCGGGACCGGGACGGTCGATCCGGCCGTGGCCGGGTGGCTGACTGCCGCTGCCGAGGGAAACCCGCTGTTCCTCGAGCAGCTCATCTCGATGCTCGTCGAAGACGAGGCAGTTCGTCAGGAGGATGGAAGGTGGGTTGCGGTCAAGCCGCTCGAGGAGCTGGAGGTCCCGGCGACGATCACGTCGCTGCTGGCCTCCCGTCTGGATCGACTGGGCCCGACCGATCGGACCGTGATCGAGCGGGGCTCGGTTATGGGGCAGTCGTTCTTCCGCGGCGGCGTCGAGGCGCTCTCGCCGGAGCCCGTCCGGCCCCTCGTCCCCTCCAGCCTGGATTCGCTCGAGACGAAGGAGCTCGTGCATTCGACCGGGGACCTGTTCGTTGGCTTGCCCATCTACCGGTTCCAGCACGTGCTCATCCGCGACGTCGCGTACGAGGGGATGCTCAAGCGGACGCGCGCCGACCTGCATGAGGCATTCGTCGACTGGGTCGAGCAGGCTGCGCCCGATCGCCTCCGCGAGTTCGAGGAGATCCGCGGCTACCACCTGGAGCAGGCGTACAAGATCCGAATCGAGATCGGGACTCCGACCGTCGCACTGGGACCGTTGGGCGAGCGCGCAGCCGACCATCTCGGCTCGGCGGGTCGACGAGCCATGGCGCGGAGCGACGTGCCGGCGGCCGCCACCCTGTTGCGGAGGGCCGCGGCTCTGCTTCCTCCCGACCACCCCGAGCGCCCGAAGTTGCTGCTGGTCGCCGCAGAGGCCCTGATCGAACAGGGAGCCTTCACCGAAGCCGACGACACGATCCAGACGACGATCGACGAAGCAGCAGCACTCGGGAACCGCAGCTTGGAGCTCACGGCGCGGATCCTGGGTCTCGAGCTGGCGTACACGACCGCCCCGGAGGAGGTCGAGGATTCCCTCGTCAAGCGCGTGGAGCGGATGATCCCCGAGCTCGAGTCCCTGGCGAACCACGAGGGGCTCGCGCGGGCATGGCGGTTGCTGATGTTCGTGCACGAGATGGCGCTCCGCTGGGGCGATGCCGAGGCGGCCGCCGTGAAGACGCTGGAGCATGCTCGTTCGGCCGGACATCGCCTTTTGGAGATCCGGGCGATCCCGTCGCTCGGCTACTGCGCGCTGAACGGACCGACTCCCGTCCCGGAGGCGATCGGCCGCTGCCGGATCCTGCTCGACGCGAGCCGTGCGACCCTGGAAGAGCTGGGCTGGAGCTTCCTTGCGGCGCAGACGTCGTTCGACTCGGGTCCCGTCGAACTGCTGGCGGGCGACCCCAAGGCTGCGGAGTCGGAGCTCGCTCGGGACTACCAGACGCTCGAGCGCATGGGCGAGAAGAACTACATCTCGACGACCGCGGCCCTCCTGGCCCGCGCGGTCTACGAACAAGGACGGTATGGCGAGGCCCGCACGTTCGTGGAGATCAGCCGTGAGCTGGCAGCGGACGATGACGTGACCTCCCAGGTCCTCTTGCGAGGCGTTCACGCGATGATCCTGGCCAGAGCGAACGAGCACGCCGAAGCCGAAACGATGGCGCGCAGCGCCGTTCAGATGAGCGAGTCGGCAGATGCCCCCGAGGCGCAAGGGAACGCCCTGCTCGACCTGGCCGAGGTCCTTTCGATCGCCGGCGATCGGGAGGGAGCCGCCGGAGCCCTGACCCAAGCGATCGCGCGATTCGAGAGCAAGGGCATGTCGGTTCCCGCGGAGCGAGCTCAGGCGCAACTTGCCTCGCTCGCGAGATCGGTCGCCGAAGAGCCGAGCGTTCCCTCGTAAGCGCAACCTCCCGTTTGCTTCCGGAACACCCGACCGGCTAGCGTGCCCGAGATGGAACCCAACGAGGAGATCAGCCAGGCGCTGGACGAAGCCCGCCAACGCCGCAAGACGCTCCACGACGCGATCGTCTACCTCGAGAAATCCATCTCTTCGCCCGCGGCCGGAAGGATCCCCGACTGGACCGCCAGCGTGCTGAAGGAGATGACCGAGGTCCGCGACGCGTTCGGCCAGCACGTGATGGTCACCGAGAAGCCCGACGGTCTCTACGACGAGATCCTCGAGCGAGCTCCGAGGCTCGAGACCAACGTCCGCCGGCTCCGGGAGGAGCACCCCGAGATCGTCCAGCGGATCGACGAGACGATCGCCCGCCTGGAGCAGGTCGAGATCGGAGAGGACACCTGGCCGCTCGAGCAGGCGCGCGATGACCTCCAGCGGTTCATGGGCTCGGTGATCCGCCACCGTCAGCGGGGAGCCGACCTCGTGTGGGAGGCGTACAACGTGGACATCGGCGGCATCGAGTAGCGCCCGGCTCCCCGGCCCCGCCGTTCCCGTACGCTTCCGAACGTGGTTCGGATCGCACTCGGCCAGCTGAACACCACCGTCGGTGACCTCGACGGGAACGTGGCGCGCATGGCCGACTGGACGGCGCGCGCCACGCGCGCGGGTGCCGACGTCGTGCTCTTCCCGGAGCTCGCGATCACCGGGTATCCGCCCGAGGATCTGGTCCTGCGTCCCGAATTCGTCGAGGACAACCTGGCGGCTCTGCAACGGCTCGCGAAGGAGACGGCCGCCGGGTGCGATGTGATCGTCGGGTTCGTCGACCGGACCGAGGCCGGGCTGCACAACGCCGCCGCGCTCCTTCGAGACGGGACGATCGCCGCCCGCTACGCGAAGAACAAGCTTCCCAACTACGGCGTGTTCGATGAGAAGCGCTACTTCATCCCAGGGACCTCGAGTACGAGGGTGACGATCGGTGGCAGCGACGTCGGGCTCTCCGTCTGCGAGGACGCGTGGCTGCCGGGTCCGCCCTTCGACGCGTACGGGGGCGTTAGCTTCGTCGCGAACATCAACGGCTCGCCGTTCGACGTGGGGAAGGCGCACGAACGGACCCACGTGCTCCGCGATCGCGCTCGGGAGACGGGCGCGTGGATCGTCTACGTGAACGCCGTCGGCGGCCAGGACGAGCTCGTGTTCGACGGCGGCTCGATCGTGATGGCTCCCGACGGCACGATCACGAGCTGGGCCGCCCGGTTCGACGAGGACCTGGTCGTGATCACGCTCGAGGACATCGCATCCCTCGCTGAAGCGCGCGCGGACTGGCCCGAGGGACCGGAGGAGGTCTACCGCGCGCTCGAGCTGGGCGTCGGTGACTACGTCCGCAAGAACGGCTTCCGCGAGGTCACGCTGGGGCTCTCGGGCGGGATCGATTCGGCGCTCGTCGCGACGCTCGCGGCGGACGCCCTCGGACCCGAGGCCGTCCGCGCCCTCGCGATGCCCTCGCCGCACTCGAGCCCCGCGTCGGTGACGGACGCGGTCGACGTGGCCGCCCGCCTGGGGATCAGGCTCGACACGGTCGCGATCGACGAGGTCTTCGAGTCGTACCACCGGACCCTCGTCGACCTGTTCGCGGATACGGCGGAAGGCGTGGCCGAGGAGAACCTCCAGGCGAGGATCCGCGGCAACCTCCTCATGGCCCTTTCGAACAAGTTCGGCTCGATGGTGCTCGCCACGGGGAACAAGTCCGAGTACGCGGTCGGCTTCGCGACGCTCTACGGCGACATGTCGGGTGGGTTCGCGCCGATCAAGGACGTTCCGAAGACGCTCGTGTACGAGCTCTGCGCCTGGCGCAACGCTCGTGCGGCCGAGCGGGGCGAGACGCCCCCGATCCCGCAGAGCGTGATCGACAAGCCGCCGTCGGCCGAGCTCCGACCGGATCAGCTGGATACCGACACGTTGCCGTCCTACGACGTCCTGGATCCGATCATCGAGGCGTACGTCGAGGACGACCTCGGGGTGGACGAGATCGTCGATCGAGGGATCGGCGAACGCGAGACGGTCCGGCGGGTCGCAGCGATGATCGATCGCGCCGAGTACAAGCGCCGGCAAGCGGCGCCCGGCGTCAAGATCACGCCGAAGGCGTTCGGCCGCGACCGACGGCTACCGATCACGAACCGCTACCCGGGCTGACCGGATACGGTTCCCTACCATGTGCGAAGGGCCGGTAGCTCAGCCAGGTTAGAGCAGGGGGCTTTTAACCCTCGTGTCGCGGGTTCGAATCCCGCCCGGCCCCCAAGGTTTCACATCGTAGGAGTCAACCCTGCGACCCGCGCGGTCGAGGCGTCTTCCGCAACACCTCTAGGATGCGCTCGAAAGAGCGAGGGGGGGGTCGGTGGTCCTCGGTCGCGAAGTCGAGCTGGGCAATCTCCAGCTGTT
>VAYF01000301.1 GCA_005883885.1 Actinomycetota bacterium
GGTGACGTCCATGATGACGCCGCCCTTGAGCATCTCCGCCAGCCCAGATTTCACGGTGAAGGTGCCCGTCTCGCGCTGCACCGCGATCGCCTCCTCGTCGATGGACCCACGTAAGTGTAGCCGAGCCTGAACCGCCGGATCGCGGACGACCACGACGATCGGACCACACGAACTACGACGGACGTGTCAGTTCCGAGGGCCCAACCGTCAGGTACGGTCGTCCCAGAGAACGACTCATCCGGGCCTGGGGGGCTGCCGATGCACACGAGAAGCTCGTCCTGTCGCGCTGGCATCGTTGGCTCTGTGCTCTTGGTGGCCGTGCTTTGGGTCGCCGCTCCGGCGAGCGGGGCCACGTCGAGTCCCGGTCTCCAACTGGCCCGCACGATCCGTACGTCGCCGTTCGTGAACTCGACGATATCGATGAAGGACGCCGAGGGTAGCGCGTACGTGCCGAAGGACGACTCGATCTGGCTCGCCGATGACAACGGCCGGGCGATCTACGAGGTCGACCCGACCACCGGCAACCTCAAGAGGATGATCGGCAACGCGACCTTCCAGGCGACGCCGAGGCTCGGGGGTGGGCAAGTTGCGGGCAGCACCCGCGACCAGGACATCGAGAGCATGGCCTACGACGCGGCGAAGGACGCCCTCTACGTGTTCTCCGGGATCTGCTGCAGCGGCTCGTCTCAGCCGACGGCGTTCCGGATGCTCCGCGACGGATCAGGCACGTTCCAGGTCGAGTCGTATCAACCGCTTCCGACCGGGAGCGACTTCACGGCATCGGGGTGGAACCCCGCGGACGGCAAGCTCTACGTCGGCGTTCACAAGGACTTCCGGAGCTACGACTACACGGCGAACTCGCCGGGGCCGACCTTCCAGGTGCCGACCCTGCGCGCGATCCTCGGGATGAGCTTCTCGTCCAACGGCCAGCAGCTGTACGTCGCACATCACGACAGCGCCGGGAACGCCCAGCTCTCCGTCGTCGACTGGGGGACGAAGACGCTCGTCCCGGGATGGACGTTCACCCTGACCTCGTTCGGTATCCGCGATAGCCGAGCCGTGGAGATGATCAACGGCCAGTTCTACATCCTCGACGGATACGACGGCCGGGCCAAGGGCGATCCGCTGCGTCACGCGCTGTACGTCTTCAACGTGCAGGGCTAGCTTCACATCTCCTTGAGACGCTGGATCCGCTCTTCGATCGGCGGGTGCGTCGAGAAGAGTTTCTCCATCGTGCTGGTCTCCTGGCCGGGAACGCGCGAGGGCTGCTCGAGCCACAGATGCGCGGTGGCGTTGTTCGCCGACCGCATCGCATGCGGCGCGTCGCGGATCTTCTCGAGGGCACTGATCAACCCCGGTGGGTACCGCGTCAACAGCACCCCCTGCGCATCGGCGAGGTACTCGCGGTTCCGGGACACCGACAGCTTGATCAGCTGCCCAGCGAGCGGCGCCAGGATCAACAGCACGATGCCGACCGCGAACAGGACCAGCGTGATGATGCCGCCGCCGTCGCCGCCGTCACGGCGGCCACCCATCCGTCCGCCGCTCCAGAACCACGACCGCATGAAGAACTCGGACATCAACACGGCCGCGCCGACCACGGTCGCGACCACCGTCCCGACGAGGATGTCGCGATCGAGCACGTGGGACATCTCGTGGCCGATCACGCCCTCCAGCTCGACGCGGTTCATGGTGTCGAGGAGGCCCTGCGTCACCGCGATCGAGGAGTGCTGCGGGTCCCGGCCCGTCGCGAACGCGTTCGGCGCCTGCTCGGGCACCACGTAGACGCGCGGCTTGGGGACCCCCGCGGCGATCGCGATGCCCTCAACGATGTTATGGAGCCGGGGCTCCTGTTCGGCGGTCACCTCGCGCGCACCGGTAGATGCGAGCACGATCCGATCGCCCGCGAAGTAGGACCCGAGCGACAGGACCACCGCGAGGACCGTCGCGATCACGACCCCCGCCACGCCGCCGCGGAAGAAGAGGAACCCGATCGCGTAGCCGATCAACGCGGTGAACGCGATCGCCACGATGAACAGGAGCACCGTCTTGCGCTTGTTCGCGGCGATCTGCTCGTGCACTACGGCTCCGTGGTCGTGCTCCCGAGGTCGACGCGCACCGGCCCTCGGGCCGAGTCCTCGATGTCGAAGAACTCGCGACGCTCGAAGTGGAAGAGCGTGGCGATCGCGCTCGACGGGAACGACTGGATCCGGGTGTTGAGCAATCGCACCTGTTCGTTGAAGTACTGGCGCGCGTACGCGATCTTCGACTCGGTTCCCGTGAGCTCCTCCTGCAGCGCCAGGAAGTTCGCCGATGCCTTCA
>VAYF01000302.1 GCA_005883885.1 Actinomycetota bacterium
GTAGCGAAGGCGGACCGGCCTGCAGGGCTCGCCGGTAGGCCTCCTCGATGGCCTCGACCACGACGGACCAGTCGAAGATCGCCGCGCGGTCGCGGCCGGCCGCGACCAGGCGCCCGGCCAGCGCCGGCTCGTCCAGGACGCGGCCCGCCGCGACCGCGAGGGCGTCCGGGTTGCCAGGCGGGACAAGCAGCCCATCCACCCCGTCGCGGACGACCTCGTCGTAGCCCGGGATGTCGCTCGCGACCACGGGCAGCCCGGCAGCCATCGCCTCGACCAGGACGACGCCGA
>VAYF01000303.1 GCA_005883885.1 Actinomycetota bacterium
CAGGATCGTGCCCACATCGTCCGCGGTGGTGACCGCCTTGCCGTCGATCGCCACGATCACATCGCCGTTCTTGATCCCGGCGTGTTGCGCCGGCCCGCCGGCCGTGGTCGCGATCACGTAGGCCCCGCTCTGGACAGGCAGCCCCAGCTGGACCGCGAGGGCAGGGGTCACGCTCTGGGATGAGATACCGAGATAAGCCGCGGGGGCCAGGGGGTTGGCGATCGCCTGCTGGATCGTGTCCTTCGCGGAGTCGATCGCGATCGCGAACCCGATGTTCTCGGCGGTGACGGCACCGGCCGAGTTGATCCCCACGACCTGCCCGGCCATGTTGAGCAGCGGCCCCCCCGAGTTGCCGTGGTTGATCGCAGCGTCGGTCTGGATCACGTTCGAGTACACCCGCGCGCCGTTCTTGCAGACCCTGCAGCTCGGATCTTGGACCGTGATCGTTCGGTCGAGCGACGAGACGATCCCCGCCGTAACCGTCGGTCCACCTTCGAGGGCGAGCGCGTAGCCGATCGCGATGACGCGCTGCCCCAGGACGAGCGCCCCGGAGTCGCCGAGGGGAACGGTGGGCAACCCGGTCGCGTCGATCTTCAAGACGGCCAGGTCGTGCTGGCAGTCGCCACCGATCACCCGAGCGTCGTACTGCTTCGGCGACTGCGCGGACGTCGAGACCGTGATCTTCGATCCACCTTCCACGACATGGCAGTTCGTCACGATGATGCCGTCCTGTCGGACGATGAACCCCGTACCGACGCCTTTGCCCTGCTGGACGTTGCCGAACGGACCCGGTTGGAAGACGTCGGTCGTGACGTTCACGACGGCGGGGAGCGCCGCCCTGACGACGGTCGCGATGGGCTCGGCCGCGCCGTTCAGTGCTCCTCCGCTCGGCGAGGTGTCCGTCGAGCCGGGCGAATGACCGGTCAGGTCGACGGAGCAGGCGGTGGAGACGAACGCGAGGGCCACGACGCCCACCACGATCTTGCGCATGCGGAACCCTCCGATGGTGTGCGGTGGATACGTTTCGCCATACGCCGCGCCGGGCCGGGCGGTTCGCCGCGCGGGCCGTGCGCGGCCGGTCCTACGACGTCGACGTCAGCGAACCCGCGGGACGCTCCTTCCGAGGATCGACGAACGGGATCGCCGCGGTGATGCCTACGATGTGATCGCCGTCCTCGGTCTCGACGTCCAGCCTGTTCCCCGGCTCGGCGAGCCGGATCGGGACCCACACATAGCCGATGTTCTTCTCGAGTCCGGGCGACCAGATCGCGTCCGTCAGGTAGCCGATCTTGTGTCCGTCCTCGTAGGCGTTCCAGTACTCCGACATCTCCGCGCGCAGCTCGGATCCGAGGAGCTCGATGCCCACCAACTTCCGATCGACCCCTTCGCGGCGGATCCTCTCCAGCGCGTCCTTGCCGACGTAGTCCTGCGGCTGCTCCTCGACGAGCCGCTCGAGCCCCATCACGTGGAAGGGCGTGTCGGTGAGTCGCATGTCCGAGCCGTAGTTGAAGATGCCCGCCTCGATCCTGCGGGCCTCGCTCGGTGCGGTCGGCCGGAGCCCGAACTCGTCGCCCGCCTCCACGATCGCGTCCCAGAGGTCGTCCCCCCGTGCGCCGTCCAACAGGTTGACCTCGAAGCCCGGGATCGCGGTCCACCCCGTCCGCGAGATGACGACCGGGATCCCGCGCGCGTCGAACCGGTCGCACCAGTAGTACTTGAGGTCGTAGACCGCGGGACCCACGAGCTTCTCGAGCGCCTTGGCCGACAGCGGCCCCTGCACCTGGACGGGGTGCACGTCCGGGTAGGAAACGTCGACGTCCAGACCGGACTGCGCCGCGACCCCCAGCGCGTACAGGCCGGCGTCGGAATCCGCCAGCTGCATCCACCAAACGTTCGGTTCGGGATGCAGCAGGACCGGGTCGTTGACGATCCCGCCGTCCGGCGCCGTCACCAGCATGTACTTGCCCTGCTTCACCGCGCACTTCGTGAGGTCCCGGCATGTGATCCGGTCGATCAGCGTGTCCGCGTCCGGACCGCTCACCTGGACGGTCCGCTCGACGCCGACGTCCCACAGCACGACGCCTTCGTTCAGCAGCTTGTATTCGGTCTCCGGGTCGTCGTAGTACCCCGGGAGGTACATGTGGTTGTAGATGTCGTACGCGGTGCATCCGGCCCGCAGCGTCGCCTTGAAGAACGGCGACCGCCGGTACCACGGGCCGAAGTAGAGCGTTGCGCTCTTCGCGAGCATCTCCTCGCGTTCGTTGACCATCGGACACCCTCCTGAGAGTTT
>VAYF01000304.1 GCA_005883885.1 Actinomycetota bacterium
CCGCCCCGGCGCGACGCCGTCGAGGTCCTCGGCCGTGGGGCGGCGTCGGTCCGGAAGCGCCGCGTAGCTCCATCCCTCCGCCACGATCCACTCCCGCTCGGGATGTTCCGTCGCGTACCGGTCGATCGCTACTCGAACCGCATCCAGCGTGGTCGCGTCGCCGAGCTGCACCGCATCGGCGTCGGCGCCGGTCCGCAGGTGGTTGTGCGCGTCGATGAAGCCGGGGACCACCGTGTTGCCGCCGGCGTCGAGCTCCTCGGCACCGGCGCCCACCGCATCGCGCACCTCCCGGTCGTCGCCGACGGCCGCGATCCGCCCCTCCCGAACGCCGACCGCCTGGGCCGTCGGACGGCGTTCGTCGACGGTCCATACCTTTGCGTTGCGGATCACCAGATCCATCGTGGGCGTAGCTGACCGGACGATCGGGCCACCGTCAACCCGCGTCGCGGCGGCTATCGTTCGCCCGATGCCGACCCCGCTCATCCTGGACGTCGACACCGGTGTCGACGACATGGTCGCGCTGCTCCTCGCCGTGGCGTCCCCGGAGGTCGACCTGGTCGCGGCCACGTGCGTGACCGGCAACGTTCACGTGGACACCGTGACGCGGAACACGTCGCTGGTCCTCGAGCTCGCCGGAGCCGGCGAACTCGAGGTCGCGCGCGGCGCGTCGGAGCCACTCGGCGGCGGCTGGGAGCCCTTCCCCGTGGTGCACGGCCCCGAGGGGCTGGGCGCGTATGTCCCCGGTCACCATGCGAAGGCCATCTCGTCGCGGAACGGCGCGACGTTGATCGCGCAGGAAGCCGCTCGGCGCCCCGGCGAGTTGACCCTCGTCGCGACGGGGCCGTTGACGAACGTGGCGCTCGCCCTGGAGCTGGAACCCTCGCTCCCGGCGCTGCTCGGCGGCTTCGCGCTGATGGGCGGCGCCTACCGAGCCGGCGGCAACGTCACCCCGCGCGCCGAGGCCAACGTCTGGATGGATCCCGAGGCGGCAGCAAAGGTGTTCGACGCGTGGTCGGGCGTCGCGGAGCTGCCTCGTTGCGTCGGGCTCGACGTGACCGAACGGGTCTGGCTCACCCGCGAGGACGTCGAAACGATCTGCGCCCCCGGGCCCTCCAGCGAGCTCGCGACGTTGATCGGTCAGGCCGTCCCCTTCTACATCGACTTCTACGCCTCGACCGGCCGCCACGACGGCGCGAGCATGCACGACCCGCTGGCCGTCGCGGCCGCGATCGACCCCGCGGTCTGCGGATGGACCGACACACGGGTCGAGGTGGAGCTGGCGGGCAGGTGGACCCGCGGAGAAACGGTGGCCGACCTGCTCGACATCCGACACACCCGATGGTCGGGATGGGCGAAGGAAGACAACGCGCGGGTCGCCGTGTCGGTCGACGCGCCGCGGGTCGTTGCTCGGCTGATCGAGCGGGTGCGCGGGCTCGTCGCGGAGCGCGCGTGAGCGAGACCGGCGGGCTCGTGGTCATGGGGGCGATCAACGTGGATCTCGTCGTGTCCGGCGCGACGTTGCCCCGTGAAGGCCAGACCGTGACCGACGGGGAGTTCTCTCGCCACCACGGCGGCAAGGGAGGGAACCAGGCGACGGCCGCGGCGCGCGTGCTGGGTGACGCGGGCCGCGTGGCCATGCTCGGGGCCGTCGGCGACGACGAGATGGGCCACGCGGCCCGCGCCGCCCTCGAGGCCGAGGGGATCGACGTCGGGAACGTGTCCGTGGTGCCGGACACGCCGACCGGTGTCGCCCTGATCGCGGTCGATCGAGGCGGCCAGAACCAGATCTCGGTCGCGCCGGGCGCGAACCGGGACCTCGGCGATCCGACCGAGGCCCTGCAGGGTTCGCGCCCGGCGCTCGTCCTGGCCAGCTGCGAGATCCCGTTCGAAGCGTTGAGCGCGGCCGCGGCCTGGTGCGGGACGAACCAGGTCGCGTTCGTGTTGAACCCGGCGCCGACCCATCCCATGCTCCGCGAGCTGCTCGAACATACGAGGGTCGTGACGCCGAACCACGGGGAGGTGTCGAAGCTCGCCCCGACGAGCGGCGACGCCGTCGACGCCGCGCACGCGCTCCGCGAGCGAACGCCCAGCCTCGCCGTCCTCGTCACGATGGGCGAAGCGGGCGCCTATCTCCTGGATGACGACGGCGAGACCGGGATCCCCGCGCCGAGCGTCCATGCGGTGGACTCGACCGGCGCGGGCGATTGCCTCAACGGGGTGCTCGCTGCGGGCCTGTGGGAGGGGCGACCGATCCGCGAGGCCGCCGCGCGCGCCGTCGCCGCGGCGACGATCTCGACCGCGGTCGCCGGCGCCCGCGAAGGCATGCCGACACGCGCGACCCTGGAGGAGTTCCTAGGATGAGATCGTTGGCGCTCGCAATGGCCGGTGGCTTGTTCGCGTCGGCCTGCACAGGGTCCGGAACGAGCCTCGTATCCGGTCCCACATCGAGCCGCCCGGGACCAACGAATGGCTCGACGGGGCTATCGGTCGTCACCTTCTCCCCGCGCGCGCATTGTCACCCTGGCCGTCCTTCCGGTACTTCC
>VAYF01000085.1 GCA_005883885.1 Actinomycetota bacterium
ACGCGTGGATCCGGACGCCGCTGGGATCGGAGAAGAAGAAGGATCGGAACGCTCGCCCGGATGGTGGCGGGTCCTCGGGGCTCGGGACCACCTCGCGGCCATCCTGATCGACCACGCTCGGAGCACGCGTCGCGTCGCTCGCCAGCAGCCATACGGAGCCGTCGGGGCGGATGGCGGCGCCTCCATCGCGCTCGATGTCCCCGTGCGGGTCGGCGATCAGGTCGATCGCCACGCTCGAGGGATCCAACCGGAACAGCTGGGCCCTGCCCTCGTGCTCGTGACGGACGAGGAGCGCGGACGCGTCCGGCCACCACTGGATCGGGAAGACGGCTCCCGGAAGGTCGACCTCGAGGTCGGTGCGTTCCCCGGCGCCGACGTCCCAGATGGCCGGCCGCTCGAAGGGACCCAACTCGCTCGTGAACGCCAGCCGCTGGTCCCCCGGGACCGGAGACCATGCGTCAGGTTCGAGGTTCGACCCGGCATCGACGAGGTCGCCCTGCACCGCTCCCGTGCCCGCGTCCAGGACGCGAAGCGCCAGATGCAGGATGTCGCCCCGTTCGGCGTGCCGGACGCACACGAGCGACCCGTCCGCGGAGAGCCCTCCGGTCTTCGGATGCCGGCGGCCGACCCCACTCGGGAACGATGTGGCCCACAGGAGGCGGGGAACCTCGCCGTCGTCGACGACATAGACCCGGTAGTCGCCCTCCACCTCCACGCCGACGACGGTCCGGCTCGGGTGGACCGCGAGCCCGGTGAGCCACCCGTCCGGGAGATCCGGCAGGATCGGTTCGGGGATCCCGCCGGCCGACGCCCCGACCAGCCGGCCCCGCTCGTCGCCGGTTCCGTCGTGCCACCAGGCGAAGCGGCCATCGGGCAGTGCCCAGACCCCCTGGTCCACACCGATGGGTTCCTGGCTCAATCGCTCCCACATTTCCGTGCGGAGATCGTGGGTCCATACCTGCGCGGCGCCGCCGAGCGTGCTGACGAGCGCGAGCAGGTCGGGGTCCGCCGCCGACCACACGGGGAAGCCCTGCTCAGGAGCGGTGAAGCGTCGCACCCATTCCGGTTCGTCGTTCATCGGCGTCGAAGCGTACCGTCGGGGTCGCGTTGCCAGTTCTCGGCTCCGGGAGCTACCATCCCTTAGCACTCACACCCGCCGAGTGCTAGCAGTCGGCGGGTCGTCTGAGAACCGAACCGAAGGAGGCAAGGGATGGCACCGAAGCTCATCAGCTTCGACGAGGAAGCCCGTCGGGCCCTCGAGCGCGGGATGGACCAGCTCGCCAACGTGGTCAAGATCACCCTCGGCCCGAAGGGTCGCAACGTCGTCCTCGAGAAGAAGTGGGGAGCGCCCACGATCACGAACGACGGCGTCTCGATCGCCAAGGAGATCGAGCTCGACGACCCCATGGAGAAGATCGGCGCGGAGCTGGTCAAGGAGGTCGCCAAGAAGACCGACGACGTCGCGGGCGACGGTACGACGACGGCGACGGTGCTCGCGCAGTCGATCGTGAAAGAAGGCCTGCGGAACGTTGCGGCGGGCGCCAACCCGATGTCGCTGAAGCGCGGTATCGAGCGGGCCGTGGAGCTCGCCGTCGAGCGGATCAAGACGGTCGCGAAAGACGTCGACTCCAAGGACGAGATCGCCAACGTCGGTGCGATCAGCGCGGCCGACCCGGAGATCGGCGAGAAGATCGCCGAGGCCGTGGACAAGGTCGGCAAGGACGGCGTCATCACCGTCGAGGAGTCGAACACCTTCGGGATGGAGCTCGAGTTCACCGAAGGCATGCGCTTCGACAAGGGCTACATCTCGCCCTACTTCGTCACCGACGCCGAGCGCATGGAAGCCGTGATGGAGGACCCGTACATCCTGATCGCCAACCAGAAGATCGCGGCGGTCAAGGATCTCCTCCCGCTCCTTGAGAAGGTCATGCAGGCGGGCAAGCCGCTGATCGTGATTGCCGAGGACGTCGAGGGTGAGGCCCTCGCGACGCTCGTCGTCAACCGCATCCGCGGCACGTTCCCGAGCGCGGCCGTCAAGGCCCCCGGCTTCGGGGACCGGCGCAAGGCCATGCTCCAGGACATCGCGATCCTCACGGGTGGACAGGTCATCTCCGAGGAGGTCGGGCTGAAGCTCGAGAACACCACCATGGATCTGCTCGGATCGGCCCGCAAGGTCGTCGTCACGAAGGACGACACGACGATCGTCGAGGGTGGCGGCAAGGATGAGGACATCCAAGGCCGGATCAACCAGATCAAGGCCGAGATCGAGAAGACCGATTCCGACTACGACCGCGAGAAGCTCCAGGAGCGTCTGGCGAAGCTCAGCGGCGGTGTCGCGGTGATCAAGGTTGGCGCGGCCACCGAGGTCGAGCTGAAGGAGAAGAAGCACCGGATCGAGGACGCGGTCCAGTCGACGAAGGCGGCCGTCGAAGAAGGGATCGTTCCCGGCGGCGGCGTCGCGTTGCTGAACGCGCAGACCGTACTCGACAAGGTGGATCTGGAGGGCGACGAGCTCACCGGCGCCGCGATCGTGCGGCGGGCGCTCGAGGAGCCCCTCAAGCAGATCGCCCACAACGCCGGCCTCGAGGGCGGGGTCGTCGTCGAGAAGGTGCGCTCCCTCCCCGAAGGGCAAGGGCTCAACGCGGCCACCGGCGGATACGGCGACATGATCAAGTTCGGCGTCGTCGACCCGGCGAAGGTGACGCGCTCGGCGCTGCAGAACGCAGCCTCGATCGCGGCCCTGTTCCTCACGACCGAGGCCATCGTGGCCGAGAAGCCGGAGAAGGAGAAGGTGCCGGCGGGCGGCATGCCCGGCGGCGGCGACATGGACTTCTGATCCGACCGGAAGTGGGTGGGCGGGGCCCGGGCGCGGATGCGCCCGGGGCCCCGCCCGTTTCCGTCACGGAACCGCAACATCCGGCCTTGAACCGTCGGGGCCGCCGAACCGAACGACGGGGTGGAGCCCCTCTCTCCGAGCGAAGGCCCCGGGCATGCGCCCGGGGCCTTCGCGATCTCCGGGCCGTATGCTCCCGCCCCCGTGGAGGAGATCGAGATCGCGATCCGGTGGCGCGACATGGACGCGTATGGGCACGTCAACAACGCCGTCTACCTCACCTACCTCGAGGAATGCCGCGATCGATGGGTCCGCCGGACCCTCGGTGAGGACGTCGGGTTCGTGATCGTTCGCGTCGCGATCGACTTCCGTCGGGAGCTCTCGCTCGAAGACGGGTCGGTCGTGGTCGCGTGCTCGGGCACCGGGTACGGACGGTCGTCGATCCGGACGGCGGAGACGATCAGGGCCAAGGCCGGGTGGCTCGCCGCCGAGTCGGAGTCGGTGATCGTCGCCCACGGAGCCGGCAGCCGGAGGTCCAGACCGATCACGGATCGCGAGCGTTCGGCGCTGGACGTGGCGATCGAGGCCGACCGGGCGTCGGTCAGGGCGTCGGAAGGACCTGGCGACCGAACGTGAAGTGCTGGCGGTACCAGCCGTCGCCGACCCACATGATCGTGACGCCGCCGGGCGTGCTGCTCGAGTCCAGCGAGTACCCGTTGCCGATGTACGTGTCGACGTGGTCGACGATGCCGTCCCCGTTCCCGTCGTAGAACATCAGGTCCCCCGGGCGGAGGTCGCGGAAGCGGATCCTCGTGGTCGTCATGGCCGCCATGTCGGCCGACGTCCGTTGCGGGAGCGCCCAGCCCGTGTACGGCCGGGGCGGGGCGACCTTCCAGCTGCTGTTGTCGTCAGCACGCAGGAGCCACCAGGAGAACCCGGAGCAGTCGAACCCGGAACGCGGTTGCCCGCCGAGCGCTGTCGGCTCCGGCGAGGACAACCCCCATTCACCGCCCCAGATGTACGGATAGCCGACGTAGCGGACCCCCCACTGGACGATGCGGAGCATCCGCGGCCCGAGGTTCGGCAGCTCGACGTTCGCGTACTGGGTCAGCAGATCGCCCACGCTCCAGCTGGGCTGGGTCGTCGCACGCCAGAGCGAGTATGCGACCTGGGTCCTCGGCATCAGGTCGCTCGGCCCGACGTCCATCGCCTCGGAGCCGGTGGGAGCGTTGTAGCGGAGGTCCAAGCGCATACCCAAGAGGGTGGTGCCGAAGCCCGCCGGAAGGCGGAACGTGGTCCCTGAACGGGTGTGGAGGTGGTTGAGGGCGGCGGCGGCGGGTTGCAGACCGAGGGCGAGCACGAGCGCCCGGTGGAGCATGATCATCGTGACCGGGTCGTCCGGCGCGAACGATCCGTCCGGCTTCCTGGCGATCCACCCATGGCGAACGGCGACGGCGGCGTAGCGGTACCAGGCACTGGATGCGTCGAGGTCGGGGAAGACGATCGAGGGGTCGGGCGCCTCGTCGGGCGCGAACGCCCGAACGACCGAGCGAGCGAGGTACTTCCGCGTCTCGATCGCGTGCGGACGGAACGGGTAGGTGCCGTCGGCGTTGGCGGCGAAGTCCCGCATCCAGTCGTTCGTTGCGGCGACGAACCGGATCCCTTCCTTCGCCCAGCCGTCCGACGCCGTCAGATCGGAGAACCGGATCGGCGATGCAGCCGTCGTCATGAGCGCCCGCCCGCCCGGCGCGCTGGGATAGACCGCCGGGAGCGCGGGGATCCCGGAGCCCGCCTCACCGGCGCTCGGATCCCACCGATGGGTCGTCACTGGGTTGCCGGGGGATACGGTCGCCTGCGCGGATGCCGCAGATGCGAACGAGGCGATGCTCAGCACGACGGCCACGACCGTCGAGGGCACGCGTGAACGACGACGGAACCAGACCCCCGGACCCATACTTGGGTCTCGGCATCCGGGATGGATGGCTTGACCGGAGCGGTGAGAACAGCACGATCGGGACGATCGCGCTCAGGCCTCGCTCAGTCCTTCGGACCTTCCTTCCGGACCTCTTGCACCTGCTTGAGCGCCTCGCGGAGATCCGCCAGCCACTCCTCCTGCCGCTCCGAGACCAATCGGACGCACCAGGCGAGCGCGTGGCTGCGCGAACGCGCGACCCCGGCATCGACCAACGTGTCCAGAACCTCTCGCTCGGGCATCCGGAGCCGCGTCATCGCGGGGATCGCGAGGGTCGTGAACAGCTGGCGTTGATCCGCACACCGTGCACCCCAGCTGATCTTGCGGCCGAAGCGCCGTTCGGCCTCGTCCGCGATCCGCATCCGCTGTGCCCGGGTGTCCTCTCGGAACCCGGAGATCCTCGCCTCGGCGGCCGCGGTACGCGTCTCCGGGCCGGCATCCTTGGGGAGCTCGGGCTCGGCCAGGGTGCCGACGACGAGGATCTCGTCGCGGTCGAACGTCACGTCGATCGGCCCGACGAACCACTCCGCGGGGAGCCGGCCGGCGAACCATCCTTCAAGGTGCTCGTGGAAATCGCTTTTCTCGGTCATGCGTCGAGATTACATCATTACTTCGATACGTCAACGACGTGACCGGCGAACGAGGCGGGTGTACGTTTCGCGGCGTGGTCGAGACGCCCAGGCCGGCCCGTTGATCCGCGGAAGGCGCCGGTGAGCGTGGGCGGGCTCTGGTGGGTGGTCGGGGTCGCCGCCCTCGCTGGGGTCGCCCGCTGGCTGATCCAGCGACTGGACGACCGGCCCCCCCGGCTCCCGACGATCGCTCCGTCCGGACCGAGCCTGGTGGTCCAGACGAAGCCCCTCACCGGGATGCCGGCGATCCGCAACTTCTTCCGGACGACGCAGGCTCCCGTGTACTTCGTGAGTGCGACCGCGTTCAACCTGCTCGGGATCGATCGTTGGGTCCGCACGTTCAAGTTCATCAACTACTACGACTCCTTCGACGGGTGGCATCCGAACGTGTTCGTCCCGCGGGAGCAGAGCCCGCGGACCTTCGGGTCGATCGAGGAGATCGTCAACTACCTGCTCGGGCACAAGGAGGTCGCCGACCTGGTCTCGGCCCACGGCCCCGGCAAGGCCGCGTTCCTGATGTTCGACGCCGAGACCGAGCAGCTCGCCGACGAGCTCGACCTCGACGTCGCGTTCCCGGCCGCCGAGCTCCGCCACCGGCTCGATTCGAAGATCGAGACCACGCGGCTCGGCAACGACGCCGGGGTGCCCAGCGTCCCCAACGCGATGGGCACCGCGACGACGTACCCGGAGCTCGTCTCCCTCGCGCGCGCGAGTGGGCTCGGGGACGACCTCGTCGTTCAGACCCCGTACGGCGACTCCGGCCAGACGACCTTCTTCATCGCCGACGGGCGTGACTGGGACCGTCACGAGCGGAAGGTCGCCGGCGAATCGCTCAAGGTGATGAAGCGCATCGAACCGCGAGAGCTCGCGATCGAGGGGGTGATCACCAGGCACGGGACGCTGGTCGGTCCTCTGATGGCCGAGCTCGTCGGGTTCGAGGAACTCACGCCGTACGACGGGGGCTGGTGCGGCGACGATGTCTCGCCCGACCTGCTCACCGAGAAGCAGCGTCGCGTCGCCCGCGAACGGACGATCGCGATGGGCGAGCGGCTGCGGCAGGAGGGCTATCGCGGGTACTTCGAGCTGGACTTCCTGCTGGACGCCGGCACCGGCGACCTCTGGCTGGGTGAGCTGAACCCCCGCGTGACGGGCGCGTCGAGCATCACGAACGTGACGGCCGTCGCCTACGGCGACATGCCGCTGTTCTTGTTCCACCTGCTCGAGTTCATGGACGTCGACTACGAGATCGATGTCGACGAGCTGAACGAGCGCTGGGCGCAGGTCCAGAACCTGGACGAGTGGACCCAGTTCATCCTGAAGCAGACCGAAGACGTGACCGAGCGGATCACGAAGGCGCCGGCCTCGGGCATCTGGAGGATGCCCGAGGCCGGCGCCCTGCGCTTCGACCGGCGCGTCACCGACTGGCACACGGTCTCCGACGAGTCGGAGGCCTTCTACCTGCGGATCGCCGGAGAGGGGCAGTACCGCTACCCGGGCGCCGACCTGGGCATCCTGGTGACCCGGGGCCGGTTCATGAACGACGAGCATGAGCTGCTCGATCGCGCCAGGGGCTGGATCTCCGGAGTCAAGGCGCAGTACGCGAGCGTTCCGCTCGATCCCGACGAACCGCCGACGCACGAGCCGGAGCCGTTCGGGTTCAAGCTCCTCTGAGGGTGCTCGACGCGCCGGCGTCCTCCTGCGAGCATCTGCCCGCCATGCGGATGTTCCCGTTCACGTTCCGCTCGATCGAGGAGCTCGAGCTCGGCGAACGCTGGCGTGCCGTCTTCGAGGAGCGATGGCCGCACTACCGGGAGTGGTTCCTCCGCGAGGGCGAGGAGGCGCGCCCGTCGTACGCGACGAGCGCCCGGATGCTCCGCGCGCACATGCCGGAGCTCGTGCCGGCGTACGAGCGGGTGGTCGAGCTGGCCGGCGGCGGTGATCTCGCGGCGCGGATGCTGTCGCTCTACAGGCCCCCTCCCTACCTCGCCGCGTGCTCGCAGGGCGCGTGGACACGCGACGGGGGGCCCCTGCTCGCCCGCAACTACGACTACGCGCCATCGCGGTTCGAGGGCATCGTCTGGTCGACGCACTTGCTGGACCGCCGCGTGATCGGCATGAGCGATTGCCTGTGGGGCCTCCTGGATGGGATGAACGACGCCGGGCTGGCCGTCTCCTTGACCTTCGGTGGCCGGCAGGTCCTGGGCGATGGTTTCGGGATCCCGATCGTGACCCGGTACGTGTTGGAGACGTGCACGACGGTCGATGAGGCCCGGGCGACGCTCGCGCGCCTGCCTTTCTCGCTCAGCCACAACCTCACGCTGATCGACGGCGCCGGGCGGGTCCTCACGGCGTACCTCGCGCCCGACCGTGAACCGATCTTCCGCGACTTCCCGGCGGCCACGAACCATCAGGGTATCGTCGAGTGGCCGGAGCAGGCCCGCGCGACCCGCACGATCGAGCGCGAGCAGGCGATCGTTCGTTCGCTGGAAGATCCCTCGATCGACGCCGCCGCGTTCACCGAGAGCTTCCTGCGGGCGCCGCTCTTCTCCACGTCGTACGCGCACGGGTTCGGGACGCTCTACACGGCCGTCTATCGTGTGCTCGAGGGCGTCGCCGAGTATCGGTGGCCCGCCTCCGCTTGGCGCCTTGGCTTCGATGCCTTCCACGAAGCAGAGCACGTCGAGGTGCTCGCGGAGCCGACCTTCGTCGGCTACGGCTGATCCGCGGGGAGAGGAACCGATGCGCTCCGAAACGATCCGCGTCAACACGCGGGACCGGCGTGTGAGCGATCTGACGGATCGCGTCCGCGCGTTCGCACGCGAGGCGGGGGGAGACGGCCTCGTCCACGTCTTCGCGCCGCACGCGACCGCCGGGCTCGCGCTGATGGAGACGGGAAGCGGCTCGGAGGCGGATCTGGACGAGCTCCTCGCGCGGCTCCTGCCGCGGGACGACCGGTACATCCACCGACACGGGAGCGAGGGACACGGTGGCGATCACCTGTTCCCGGTCCTCGTCGCGCCGTCGCTCACGGTCCCCGTGTTCGACGGTCAGGTGCAGCTCGGCACGTGGCAGTCCGTGGTGCTGATCGACGCCAACCGTGACAACGACGAGCGCACCGTGCGTCTCAGCTTCGTGCCCGCGTAACGTGCCGGTGCGCGTCTAGAGGTACTGACCCGGTGCTCGGTCCCGGGCGGCCGGTTGCGAAGAGACCGCCTGGACGTCGCGCTCGCGCAGGAGCACCAGGTCCTCGCCGTCGAGCTCGACCTCCAGTCCCGCGGCCGGGAGGAACAGGACCCGATCGCCTTCCTTCGCCACCCGAACCTCGGGTCCCACGAGGGTCACGTCGCCCCACGACAGCCGCTTGGGCGCCGGCACGGCAGTGGCAGGGATCAGCAGTCCCGCCGAGGTCCGACGCTCGCCGTTCTCGGATGACCGCACCACGAGCCGGTCACCGGTGAGCTTGATCTCCGGTGTCTCCGCGGGCTTCTTCGCACGGGTGCCGCGCGCGTTCCGCGTCGTGGTCGACGCCTTCGGCGCCGCGCTCGTTCCTTTCGCGCGATCCGTGGGGGTCGGCACGACCCGAGTGTACGAGCCGACCCGCTAGCATGGGCGGCCGATGAGGGCCCGCAAGCTGATCAAGACCGCGGTCGCGGAGCTCAAGGCCTCCGAAGCGATCGACCATTGGCAGAAAGGTCGGGAGCGGATCGAAGCGGAAGACCTCCTCGCGTTCGTGATGGGGGGCGACGAGCCCGATCCGGACGACCGGATCGGGAACGCCGAACGCGACGCCTTCGAGGGACTCATCGCCCGGCGGGCCACCGGCGAGCCGCTTCCCTACATCAAGGGGTACACGGAGTTCCGGGGCTTGGAGCTCATCTCGGAGCCGGGTGTGTTCGTCCCTCGCGATTCCTCCGAGTACTTGGCGGAGCAGGCCGTCAAGCGATTGCGCGGCCGCCGATCGCCGGTGCATGTAGACCTCGCGACCGGCGCCGGCACGATCGCGTTGTCCGTCGCGAACGATGTCCCGAAGGCCACGGTCTACGGGACCGATCTGTCCGAGGATGCGGTCAAGCTTGCTCGCCGGAACGCCCGCAGGCTGGGTCTGAAGGTCCGCTTCGCCACCGGGGACGTCTTCGGAGGGCTCCCCAAGACGATCGCGGGGACCGTGGACGTGATCACGGCCCATCCGCCGTACGTCGCGATGCACGAGGTCGACGACCTGCCCGACGAGATCAAGGACTGGGAGCCGGTGCACACGCTCACCGACCGAAGCAGCGACGGTCTGGGGTTCGTCCGTCAGACGGTCGCGGAGGCGCCGGCGTGGCTCCGCCCGAAAGGGTGGCTCCTGATGGAGACCGACCCGGATCGTGCTCGCGACGTGAAGAACGTGATGGCGGACGGCGGCTTCCGCGACGTTCGCAGCACGAAGGGCGGAGACCTGAAGATCACTCGCGTGATCGTGGGACGGCCCCCGGCGTGACCGAGCCTCGCGTCGCCCCGTACGGCAGCTGGTCCTCCCCCATCACGCCGGCCATGCTCGCGAGCTCCTCCGTCCGGCTCGGGTCCACCTGGTTCGACGACGGACTCGTGTACTGGACCGAGACCCGGCCGGACGAGGGCGGCCGGATCGCGCTGGTCCGGGCAGACGCGTTCTCTTCGCCGGTCGATGTCGTTCCTGCCGGGACGAACGTTCGCACGCGCGTCCACGAGTACGGGGGCGGCGCCTTCGCCGTCCACCGAGGAACCGTGTACTTCTCCGAGTTCACCGATCAACGGCTCTACCGTTGCGTTCCGGGGAGCGAGCGTCCGGGAGCGCCACGTGGACGCGGGCGAACGCGTTCCCCAGGACGTCACGAACGAACTGGTCGCGATCCCCACCGACGGGTCGGCAGAGCCACGGGTGATCGCGTCGGGAAGGGACTTCTACTCCGATCCCCGGATCTCGCCCGATGGCGCGAGGATGTGCTGGCTGGCGTGGGACCTTCCGTGGATGCCGTGGGACGGCTGCGAGCTGTTCGAAGCGGAGCTCGCGCCCGACGGCTCGCTCGGCGAGCCGAGAGCGGTGGCCGGGCGCGACGGCGAGGAGTCGATCTGGCAGCCGTCCTGGAGCCCGGCGGGCGAGCTGTACTGGGTCAGCGATCGCAGCGGCTGGTGGAACCTGGAGCGAGAGCGTGCGGGCACGCGCGAGAACGTTTGCCCGCGTGCAGCCGAGTTCGGGTGGCCGCACTGGGTCTTCGGCGGGTCGTCGTACGCGTTCCTCGCCGATGGCCGGATCGCGTGTCACTACGGCAGCGGCGGGATGCAACACACCGCGGTGCTCGACCCCTCGACCGGTGAGCTCGTCGACCTCGACCTCCCGCACACCGCCGTGAGCTACCCGGGGTTGGTCGCCGAGGGTTCGCACATCGCCTTCATCGCCGGGGGGCCGGATCTCCCGGAGCAGGTGGTGCTCCTCGACTTCACGACCCGAGCCGTCGACGTGCTGCAGGAGAGCGCGAGGATCGAGGTGGATCCGGCCGCGTTCTCGATCCCGCGGCAGCTCGAGTTCCCGACCGACGGAGATCGAACGGCGTTCGCTCATGTCTATCCGCCCACGAACCCGGCGTTCCGCGCGGCCGAGCAGGAGCGGCCGCCCTTGATCGTGATCAGCCACGGCGGCCCGACGTCGGAGTCGACCCCGACGTTCTCGCTCCAGACCCAGTTCTGGACCAGCCGCGGGTTCGCCGTGGTCGACGTCAACTACGGGGGCAGCACCGGCTACGGTCGCGCGTACCGTCAACGGCTCAACGGAACCTGGGGCGTCCTCGACACCGCGGATTGCATCAACGCCGCCCGGCACCTGGCGGAGGAAGGCTCGGCCGACGGCGATCGGCTCCTGATCCGCGGGGGCTCGGCCGGCGGGTACACCACGCTTTGTGCGTTGGTGTTCCACGATGCCTTCGCCGCCGGAGCCAGCTATTACGGGCTCGCCGACCTCGTCCCCTTCGTGGAGGGAGGCACGCACAAGTTCGAGAGCGAGTACCTCCACACGCTGGTCGGCCCCTACCCGGAGGAAGCCGAACGGTACCGGGCGAGGAGCCCCATCAACTACGTCGACGACCTGCGAACGCCGATGCTCGTCCTCCAGGGAGCCGAGGATGCGGTGGTCCCGCCGGCGCAGGCGGAGCTGATCGTCGAGGCGCTCAAGCGGAAGCACCTCCCCTACGCGTACCTGCTGTTCGAGGGAGAGCAGCACGGGTTCCGGAAGGCGGACTCGATCATCCGGGCGCACGAAGGCGAACTCTCCTTCTACGCGCAGATCCTCGGGTTCGAACCGGGCGACCCGATCCCGCGGTTGCCGATCGAGAACCTGCCGGCCTGAGCCGACGGCCCGAGCTTCAGCCGCCGATCATGGACATCGAGCGTTCCGGCTGGACGAAGTCCGGATGGTTGATCCGGTGCCCCGACCATTTCGCCCAGACGCCGTCACGGATCAGCCCCGCGAGCTCCGAGTCGGAGGCGCCCGCACGCAGGGGCGCGCGCAGATCGGTCTCGTCCATCGCGAACAGACAGCTTCGGAACGCGCCTTCGGCCGTGAGCCGGAGGCGGTTGCAGGTGTCGCAGAAGGGTTCGGTCACGCTCGCGATCACGCCGACCGCTCCGGGCGCCCCATCGGCGAACCGATAGGTCGTCGCCGGCTCGATGCCCCGGCCCGTACCCTCGAGGGGGTACGTCCGGTCGATGGCCTCCAGGATCCGAGCCGCCGGCACGACCTTGGACCGTTCCCAGGCATGATCGGCATCGAGCGGCATGTACTCGATGAACCGGACCTCGTAGCCGGTGGTGCGAGCCCAGCCCGCGAAGTCGACGACCTCGTCGTCGTTGGTTCCCGCGATCACGACGGTGTTGATCTTGATGGGGGTGAGCCCGGCGGCTCCGGCCGCCGCGAGCCCAGCGAGGACGCGATCGAGCGCGTCGCGTCGCGTCATCTCGGCGAACCGGTGGCGAAGGAGCGAGTCGCAGGAGACCGTGGCCCGGTCGACACCGGCCTCCGCCAACGGGGCGGCCAGCCGGTCGAGGAGGAGACCGTTCGTGGTGATGGAGATGTCGAGGTCCGGCCCGACCCCACGGAACATGCGGATCAGGTTCGGCAGGTCGGCTCGGACGGTCGGCTCGCCGCCGGTGACCTTCAACGAGCGGACGCCGAGGCTCACGAACACCCCGAGGAGCCTCGTGAGCTCCTCGAACGTGAGGAGCTCCGATCGCGGCAACCAGGTGAGTCCCTCCGCCGGCATGCAGTAGGTGCACCGGAAGTTGCAGCGGTCGGTCACCGAGATACGCAGATCGTCGGCAACGCGACCGAACGTGTCGATCAGCGAGCCCTCGGTGGGTCTGGTCGTTGGGTGGAGATCCATAACTGGTGACCAGCCTACTCCGCGTGCCCGGAACCCTCCTCGGCCGGCAGGGTGGCGCGGAGCGTCGCGATCGATGAAGCGAGCGCCTCCTCGCGGGAAGAACCCGCTGCGGCGAGGTGCTCGACGTGCATCCCAAGGAGGAACGTGGAGACGGGGGTGATCCTCCGCTCGACCCGGTGGGCGACGTCGCGCGCCGCATCCAGGACGGCGGCGATCTCGTCGTTGGTGGGGGCATCCAGCTCGAAGGCCTGCGCGAGTCGGTCGAGCCATTCCATACGAGCGTCCTCCTCCGTGCACGGGCTGTAGGCCGCGTTCCGTCCACCCTATCCGCGGCGGCCTCGCCAGCGTTCGCCCGACCTGCTATCCATACGTGGCCATGCGTGTGCTGATCCTGTACGAGACCCGGCGGGGCTTCACCCTCACGGTCGCGCGAGCGATCCGTGACGAGCTACAACGCCGCGGGATCCTCGCCACCACGGCGCCCCTGCGCAGCGTCGATGACGGCACCGTGGTCGCAGCCGACGCGCTGATCGTGGGCACCTGGGTCAAGGGGGCGATCGTGGCGGGGGTCGGTCCCGCGCTCGGGGTCCAGGAAGGCATCGCCCGTCTGCCGTCGCTCGAGGGGAAACGGGCGGCCGTGTTCTGCACCTGCGACGTTGCTCCGCGGAACACACTCGACGTGCTGGCCGTGTGGCTTCGCCGTCGTGGCGCGGAGGTCACCGTCGGCGAGACGTTCAAGCGCAGGAAGAGCCTTCGTCAGGTGCCGCGGTTCGTGGACGTGGTCCTCGAGGCGTTCGCGCGCGCTCAGGCGAACGCCTGAGCGCGCGCGAACACCGACCCGGATGCGAGGATGGGACCCATGGCGGATCGAGCGGTCGCAGCCGTGCTCACGGTCTCGGACGGCGTCAGCGACGGCACGCGCGCCGACGAGTCGGGGGATGTCGCCGAAGCGATGCTCCGGCAGGCGGGCTTCGAGGTCGGGACGCGGGCCCTCGTTCCCGACGATCGCCCGCGGATCGAGGCGATCCTCCGAGAGCTTGCCGGAACCCATGCGCTCGTCGTGACGACCGGTGGGACGGGCTTCGGCCCTCGCGACGTGACGCCGGAGGCGACCCGCGCGGTGATCGATCGCGAGGCGCCCGGGCTCGCCGAGGTCATGCGCGCCGCCGGCCTGGCGAAGACGCCCATGGCATCGCTCTCCCGCGCCGTCGCGGGCTCGGTCGGAGGGACGCTGGTGCTCAACCTGCCCGGGAGCCCGAAAGGCGTCCGCGAATCGCTCGGAGCGGTCGCCGGAGTGCTGCCGCACGCGATCGATCTGCTGGGTGGCGTAACCGGCGCGCATCCGACGCACCACCGCGAGGCGGACCGGGCCGACGGTGACCGAGCCCCGAACCGCGACTTGGTCGAGGTGACGGCCGTACGTGTGGCCGCGGGCGAGCCTCCGTGCAGGGTCGGGATGCGCATGACGGTCGAGCCGGAGGGTCCCGTGCACGGGACCCTCGGATGTGCGGAGTTCGACGAGCAAGCGGTGCAGGCCGCCGCGGAGGTCTGGGAGACGGGCGAGCCCGGCACCAGGGTGCTGCATCATGATCTCGGCGACATCGAGGTCTTCGTGGATCCGCATCGGCGGCCACCACGGCTCGTGGTCGTGTCGGCGACCGACGTCGCGCGTTCGCTCCGTGAGCACCTTCGGTTCGTGGGGTACGACGCGGTGATCGTGGAGCCGCGCGCCGATCGGCTGCTCGCCTCCGACGAGCCGCACGCCGGATCGCTCGACGGTCTGGAGCTGGGTGCGAACGATGTCGTCGTCCTGACGGATCACGACGCGCCCTACGCGGCGGCCGTGCTGGCCGCCGCCGTCCGCTCGCCGGCGCGGTTCGTCGGGATGATGAGCTCGCGCCGTCACGTCACCCGTCACCTCGACGCGCTCCGCGCCTTGGGTCTGTCGGAGGCCGAGGTCGCCCGGGTGCACGCGCCGGTCGGGCTCGACCTCGGCGGTCGCAGCGCGGACGAGATCGCGCTCTCGATCGCGGCCGGGATCGTCGCCGACGATCACGGCCGCGACGGCGGGTGGCTGGATCGATGAGCCGGGAGGACGTTCGGCGCACGATGGCGTCGTGGGAGGCCGAGAGCGTCGCCTACCAGGAACGCCACCGACCGGACCTCAACCGGTGGGACGTGCTCGCGTGGGGCGTGAGCAACATCCCCGAAGACCAGATCCAAGCGCTGGGGGACGTCGCGGGTCTCCGCGCGCTGGAGCTCGGCTGCGGCGCGTGCCAGTTCGGCATCAAGGTCGCGATGCGAGGCGCCGACGTCACCGGTCTGGACTTCAGCGCGAACCAGCTCGCCGCCGCGGAGCCGAACTTCGTCGAGACCGGCATCCGGTTCCCGTTGGTGCGGGCAAGCGCCGAAGAGCTGCCCTTCGCCGACGCGACCTTCGACCTGATCTTCTGCGATCACGGCGCCATGACGTTCGCGGATCCGCACGCGACCGTGCCCGAGGCCGCGCGCGTCCTGCGAGCCGGTGGGCGCCTCGTCTTCAACATGTCCACCCCGATCATCTGGCTGTGCTGGCCGCCCGAGGAGGGGCCGCCGGGACGTGAGCTCCTGCGGCCGTACTTCGGGATGGGGCGCATGGTGTGGTCGGAGTCCGATCCCTGCGTCGACTGGCAGCTCACCTACGGCGCGTGGATACGACTGTTCCGGTCGTCGGGCTTCGTGATCGATGATCTGATCGAGCTCCGACCCGGCCAGGAGGTCGACACGACGTACAGCGAGTTCGCCCCGGTCGATTGGCTTCGTGACTTCCCCGGCGAGCACATCTGGAAGCTGCGGAAGGAGCCCTCCTGAGGCGGACGCTGGCCCTCGCACTGGCGCTCGGAACGCTCATGGTCGCCGCGGGGGCGGGCGCCCGCGAGCGGGCGCCCGCCCCCGACCCCCGGCCGAACATCCTGCTCGTCCTGACGGACGACCAGACCCTCGACACGCTGCCGACCGTGCCAGCCGCCATGCCGTGGCTGCAATCGCAGATCGAGGACCCGAACGGCCATTGGGTGTGGTTCCCGAACGCGGTCGCCTCGACGCCGCTCTGCTGTCCGTCGCGCGCCACGATCCTCACCGGCCAGTACGACACGCGAACCCATGTCCGCGACAACTTCAGCGGCCCCTTGCTGGACGATACGAACACGCTCCCCGTGTGGCTCCACCAGGCCGGCTACACGACGGCGCTGGTCGGGAAGTACCTGAACAACTACCCGTGGGGTCGCGCGCCGTTCGTTCCGCCGGGGTGGGATCGTTGGTTCGCGAAGGAGAACCCGAACGAGTCCACCTCGTATTACAACTACGACGTCGTCGATCGCGGGTACGTCCGACACTACGGTGCGACGCCTTCGGCGTACGCGACCGACGTCCTCGGCGGAGCGGCGAACGCGTTCCTGGAGGGCGCGCCGAACGATCGTCCCTGGTTCCTGTATTTCGCGCCGAACGCCCCGCACACGCCGTGGATCCCGGCGGAGCGCTACCGCGGCGCATCGGCCGGGGCGTCCCCGCCGATGCCGTCGCTGGCGCAGGTGAACGACGTGCGGGGCAAGCCGCGCTACGTCACGTCACTCCCGCCCGTGACCGCAGCTGAGCTCGAGGCGTTCCGCCGCGACGACCTCCTCGAGCGGGCGATGCTGCGATCCGTCGATGACGCGATCCACTCGATGGTCGACACGATCTCGGTCCGTGGCGAGCTCGATCGGACCGTGATCGTGTTCCTCACCGACAACGGGTACGAGTTCGGTCTCCATCGTCTGGCGGGCAAGCGATATCCGTACGAACCGTCGATCGGGCTCCCGTTCGCGATCCGAGCACCGTGGTCGATCGCCCGGACCGACCCGACGCTCGTCTCGAACGTCGATCTGGCATCGACGATCTCCGATCTGGCGCAGGTGCGGCCGGCGTTGCCCCAAGACGGCATCAGCTTGGCGCCGGCGCTGGACGGCCGGGCCGTGGCGACCCGAGCCGGCGTCTGGCTGGATTGGGGCGGAGACGCGAACGTGCCCGCGTGGTCGGGCGTCCGAACGGCCAGGTACACCTACGTTCGGAACGCCGACGGGACCGAGGAGCTGTACCGCAACGCCGACGATCCGTTGCAGCTCCGGAACCTGGCCTCGGATCCGAGGGAACGGGATCTCGTGGATCTGCTGGAGCGGCTCACCGATTCCCTCGCGGCGCCGGAAGGCGGCGGCTAGACTCCGCCCGATGCAGCAGCCACCCGGCCCGTACCTCAGGCCTGCATCGCCGCGCCGGCCTTCGCGTCGGCAGCTCGCATGGCGTAGGGGGATCGCAGCCGCCTTCGTGGTTGCGTTCCTCGTCGCCGCCTGGCAGTTCTGGCCATCGAGCGGCGGCGCAACCGGCGCGCGAGCGAGCCACTCGCCGACGAGCACGAGCCCCCGTCCGTCGAGTCCCACGCCCGCCCAGGTCGGCCCCGACAGCCCGATCAAGCATGTGATCTTCCTGGTCAAGGAGAACCACTCGTTCGACAACTACTTCGGCAAGTACCCGGGCGCCGACGGCGCGACCGTCGGCAAGACGCTGCAGTGCGACAACACCCCGGCGCCCGGCCCGACCGTCCCGCTCACCCCGGCGCCATACGTCTACCCGCACGACCTCGGACACGCGTTCGATCCCGGATTGATCTCGATCGATGGCGGCAAGATGGATGGGTTCAACTGTGTGACGCTCGGGAACGACCTCACGGGCTATACGCAGTTCGACCGGAGCACGTTGCCCGTGTATTGGAGCCTCGCCGATCGCTTCGTGCTGGCCGACCACTTCTTCACGTCGATGTTCGGACCCACCTTCCCCGAGCACCTCTACACCGTGGCCGCACAGTCGTACGGGATCGTCGACAACAAATCGACCACCAATCACGCGGGCAACTATTGCGACGACCCGACCGAATACACGAAACGCTTCCCGATCGAGCGTCTCTCGAAGGACGACATCCACACGATCATGGGTCTGGAGGATCATCGGGACGACGATCCGGCGAACCTGTACAAGATCGCGCAGTACTGGGTTGACACGCGGACCTGTGTCAACATCCCCACGCTTCCCGACAAGCTCGAGAAGGCGGGGATCACATGGAAGTATTACGCCGAGCCCAACATCTGGATGAACGCGCTCCAGGCGATACGCCACATCCGGTTCGGTCCGCTCTGGAACAAGGTGCAGCCGCCGGACACGATCCTCAAAGACCTCCAGGACGACACGCTTCCCGCGGTGTCCTGGTTGATCCCGCCCGATGGCAGCCCGAACGAGCATCCCGGCGCGGGCGTCAACATCTGTGACGGCATGAATTGGAGCGTCCAGTACCTCAACGCGATCTTCCAGAGCGACGCGTGGCCGAGCACGGCGGTCGTGATGGTGTGGGACGACTTCGGTGGTTTCTACGATCATGTGAAGCCACCTCACTACGACATCATGGGGCTCGGACCCCGAACGCCTGCACTGATCATGTCGCCGTACACGAGGGCAGGCGACAACCCGGACGGTGGATCGATCGACTCGACCGTCTACGAGTTCTCGTCGGTCCTCAAGTTCATCGAAGACCTCCATGGACTCAAGCCGCTCACGGACCGCGACGCCCAAGCGTCGCCGCTCGTCGGAGCCTTCGACTTCTCGCAACCCCCCCGGTTGGACGTCCCCAAGCTCAAAGCGCTGGACTGTTCAGGGACGTGAGCCGCCGCATCGCGGCCCTGGCGTTGATCCTTCTGCTGCCACTGACGTTGGCGTTCGCCGATCCCCGCGGCGATGCCGTGCGATGCAAGGGCGTGAGTGGCCCGGGCCATCCGCCCGACCTCGTCCGCGCGCTCGGCTGGCTCGGCGAGGAGGGCTCCTCCGCCGTATGGCAGCTATCGTTCGACCGTCCGCTCGTGGTCCCGGACCCGGACGAACCGGCGTTCCGCATCGACGTCCTCGTACGGGATCCGCGTATCCCCACGATGTCCCTCGGCGATTATCGACGCGTCAACCGGATCGTTCGGTTCGATGCGACGGCGAGGAACGCGCGACTCACCCTCCTGTTCCTGCCCGAGGGCGGGTCGGCGTTCTTCAACCCACCGATCCTGGAGGGTCGGAGCATCACGATCGAGGTCCCCGGCAGGCTGCTGCTCGGCGAGGATCAGTTCGGCAAGGTCGACCTCACGAGGCTCCGGTGGAGCGTCGTTGTACGCGACGGAGGCCGCTGCGACCTGTTGGGGAACGGTATCCCTTCGCACCGGATGGCCACCGTCCCGCCGCCGACGTCGTCGCCGACCGCGAGCGCAGTCCCGTCGACCATGCCGGCTCCGTCGGCCTCGAGCGCGCCCGTCGTCGGCGTCGTGGCGATCGCCGTCGCCGGGCTGGCGATCCTTTCCTTCCTCGCGCTCAGGCGTCGACGGTGATGCCTTGTTCGAGCCGGAGCTCGCTCAGGAGCTCGTCCACACCGGCGGCGATCTTCTCTCGCCACCAGCGTTGACCCTCATCGTCCAAGGTGTAGATGGGGTCGTAGTAGTGGTAGCGGCGCGTGAGCGCCTCCGGATCCTCCGCTTCGATCCCGGTGCGGTAGTTCTTCCGCCAGTAGGAGATGCCACGGCTCTGATCGTAGTCATCCGTCATGTGCACCCAGCGCTTGCCGACGAACGGGACGTCGCAGACGAACCGTGGCGTTGCGAACCCGGGGAGGTACCCGATGATCGAGTGCTGGAGCTCCTGCGCTTCGCGAACCGCGAGCCGCCAGTGCTCGGCGTTGGGGATCATGTCGCACATGTAGAAGTAGTAGGGAAGGATCTTGCCGTAGTCCAGGAGCGTGAAGCAGAGTTCGAGAAGCTCCGCTGTCGTGGTGTTGACCCCGCGGAGGAGGACACCCTGGTTCCGAACATCGCGGTACCCCATGTCCAGCAGCGCGCGAACGGCCTTCCCGACGAGCGGCGTCACCTGTTGCGCGGCGTTGACGTGCGTGTGGAGGGCGACGTCGACGTCACGTTCCCGGGCGCGCGACGCGATCGCGTCGTACGCTTCGAGCACGTCATCCTGCAAGAAGTGCTGCGGGATGCCCATCAGACCCTTCGTGGCGATCCGGACGTCCCGGATGTTCTCGATGTCCATCAGCTCGAACAGCCAAGCCTGGAGGCGTTTGGCCGGGACGTTGGCCATGTCGCCGCCGGACACGACGACGTCGCGCACCTGCGGGGTCCTTCGCAGGTAGTCGAGCATCGCGCCCCAGCGGTCGTTCTGCTTCATCTCGAACTTGTACTTGAGGACCTGCAGCGTGTCGTTGCCGACGAGGTCCATCCGGGTGCAGTGACCGCAGTACTGCGGGCACGTGGGGATCAACTCGGCGAGGACCTTCGTGGGATACCGATGGGTGAGCCCCTCGACGGCCCACATGTCGGCCTCGTGCAGCGAATCGCGTGAGGCCATCGGGTGGCTCGGCCATTCCGGCTCGCGTTCGCTGTAGCTGGGAGCCATGTAGCGACGAACGGGGTCGGATCGAAGGTCGTCTTCCCGCATCGTGTTGATCATCTGCGGGGGGATCAGCATGGACATCGTCGCGCGCTCTCGTTGGTCGCGCTCGATGTCGGCGAGCAGCTCGTCATCGAGATGCTCGCCGAGGGCCTCCTTGAACTCCTTGAGGTTCTTCACCGAGTGCGCCCGTTGCCATTGCGCCGACTCCCACTGCTCGGAGGTGACGTCCCGGTAGGCCGGGAGCCGTGTCCAGTCGGGCTCGACGAACGGGCGCTCCAGGGGATACCGGAAGGGCTGCGTCGAAGCGTGCGCGTGGGGCTCGCGATGGTTGGGCCGGACGCTGGACGGTTGCGGATGGAATTCGACGGTCACCACGGTCACCCCCCTGGAGGTTCGCCATGCCGCAAGCGATCGATCTTCCCGCCGACAGGATGGAATCAGCGGGACACTCGATGATACCCGGCGAACATCCGGTGAACACCGGGGGAAACCGAAGGATCTTCGGTGTGAGCGGCTCAGCGACGCCCGCGGCCGCCGAAGCTCTGGCCGTCGCGCCGTGGTCGGCGCTGGTCCCGGATCTCCGGGCCCTTCTTCGGGAGCCGGGCCTTCATCGGGGCGTGTCCCGTCCGCTCGAACCGGACCTTCAGGTAGTCGGCGGTGAGGTTCCGCTCGGTCTCGCGCCATCCGTTGGCAAGGAGGTGCTGCAGGCGTGCCGCGGCGGTCTTCCGAAGCTTGTCGGTGCCCGGGACCCGCACGAACAGACGCTCGTGGATGACTTCCTTGTAGTCGGACATCGCCCGCAAAGGGTAGCAGGCAACCTGGAGCCGTCTCCGCCCGGGGGACGACCTTCAGCCCCAGAAAGCCCCTGCCGATGGTTCATCCGTGAGCGGGGCCCAGACGAACGGGGGCGGCCCGGTCGCACCCGTCGCCGGCCTCCTCGGCCGTTTGGCCGGTGGCGACTGGCAGACCGAGCTGGATGCGGCGCTTGCGGCCGTGGGCCTCGCGCTGCGCGTCGATCGTTGCTACGTGTTCCAGAACCTGCGGGGCCCTGACGGTCGGCTCTGGATGGATCTCCGGGGCGAGTGGGACGCTTCGGACATCCGGCCGATCTTCGAGGACCCGAAGAACCACCTGCATCCGTACTTCCCCGATTTCCAGCGGTGGATCGACGTCATGGGCGATGCTCGGGAGATCACCGGACCCGTCCGTGAGTTCGAGGACGCGGCGCGCCACGCCCTCGAAGCCGAGGGAACCGTGGCCACGTGGCAGGTGCCCGTCCTCGTCGGAGGCGAGTGGTGGGGGTTCGTGGGCATCGATGTCTGCTCCGAGCGTCCGCTCCAACGCTCGCACGGCGACGTGGTCCGCGCCGTCGCGGCGTCGCTATCGGCTTCCGCGACCCGCCAACGCGCGGATGAGGATGCGCGGCTCCGTGAGGACCTCTACCGCTCGATGATCGAGCGCGGCCCCGCGATCACCTACATCGACGGGATCGAAGAGAGCGCCCCCACGATCTACGTGAGTCCCCAGGTGACCGAGCTCCTCGGCTACACCCCCGAGGAATGGATCGAGGACCCCGAGATGTGGCCTCGCCTGGTCCATCCGGACGACCGGGCGCGAGCCCTGGCGGAGAACGCACGGCACAACGAGACGGGGGAGCCTTTCCGCCTGGAGTACCGGATGTTCGCCAAGGACGGCCATGTGGTGTGGGTGCACGACGAGGCGATGATGGTCCGTGACGAGCGGGGCATGCCCCGCTATTCGCACGGCGTGATCGTCCGCGCCGTCGCGGCGTCGCTATCGGCTTCCGCGACCCGCCAACGCGCGGATGAGGATGCGCGGCTCCGTGAGGACCTCTACCGCTCGATGATCGAGCGCGGCCCCGCGATCACCTACATCGACGGGATCGAAGAGAGCGCCCCCACGATCTACGTGAGTCCCCAGGTGACCGAGCTCCTCGGCTACACCCCCGAGGAATGGATCGAGGACCCCGAGATGTGGCCTCGCCTGGTCCATCCGGACGACCGGGCGCGAGCCCTGGCGGAGAACGCACGGCACAACGAGACGGGGGAGCCTTTCCGCCTGGAGTACCGGATGTTCGCCAAGGACGGCCATGTGGTGTGGGTGCACGACGAGGCGATGATGGTCCGTGACGAGCGGGGCATGCCCCGCTATTCGCACGGCGTGATCATGGACATCTCGGACCGCAAGCGGACCGAGGAGCAAGCCGCCTTCCAGGCGTATCACGACGAGCTCACCGGGTTGCCGTCGCGCGCGATGTTCGAGGAGCTGCTCGAGCTCTCGGTCGCGAGGGCCAGACGCCACGACGGTTCGGTCGCGGTCCTGAGCGTCGATCTCAACGAGTTCCGGCTCGTGAACGACTCGCTGGGGCACCAGGCC
>VAYF01000086.1 GCA_005883885.1 Actinomycetota bacterium
GGACGAACCTCGGAGGTGTCCGCGGAGACCGCGGACGTGCTGCTCGAGAGCGCCTACTTCAGACGGAGCGGCGTGCTCCTCACCGCGCGCCGGCTCGATCTTCACACCGAGGCATCCCACCGGTTCGAGCGCGGGACCGATCCCGAAGCGTGCCCCGGCGCGGCCGGACGATGCGCGGCGCTCATGGCACGGTGGTCGGGCGGGGAGGTGATGCGAGGTGTCGTTGAGGCCGGAGGGGCGCCGGAGCGGAGATGGATCT
>VAYF01000087.1:0-14175 GCA_005883885.1 Actinomycetota bacterium
CCGTCACGAACCCCTTGCGCGCGGAGGAAGGGTTCCTGCGAACGAGGTTGACGCCGGGACTGCTGCACGCCGTCGCGTTGAACCAGTCCCGAGGCGTGGAGACCGTGCGGATCTTCGAGGTGGGCACGACGTTCCGCCTCGCGGACCCCTTCGTCGAGATCCGCAAGGCCGGCTTCGCGTTGTGCGGCAGCGACGGCGAGGGCTGGTGGAGCGAGCGACGCGCGCTGGACGTGCTGGACGCCAAAGGGGTCTTAGAGTCGTTGCTGGACGACCTCGGGGTGGCCGACTGGTCGCTCACCGATGCGCCCGATGGCCCGTTCCACCCGGGGCGCTCCGCGCGGATCGTGATCGATGGATCGCACGCGGGGGTCCTGGGGGAGATCCACCCACGCGTCGCGGAAGGGCTCGACATCACCGGCCGTGTCGCGGTGGGGGTCCTCGGTCTCCGCGCCCTGGAGGGTGGCGCCCGCGGTCCGTCTGCCCCGGCCGTCGTTCCTCCGCGCTTCCCACCGATTCACCGGGATCTCGCCTTCATCGTGGAGGACGCGACGCCGGCCGGCGCCGTGCACGAGGCACTGCGCCGTGCCGGCGGCACGCTCCTCGCCTCGAGCTCTCTCTTCGACGTCTACGTCGGGGATCCACTCCCTTCAGGAACGAAGAGCCTCGCATTCTCGCTCGATCTCCGAGCCCCCGACAGGACGCTGCGAGACGAGGAGGCCCAGGAAGCCGTCGACCGGATCGTCGAGGAGCTCGGGCGGGCGTTCGGCGCGAAGCTGCGGACCGGGTAGCCGCGGCGTCGCCGCCGCGGACTAGACTTCGGCACCCATGCCGCGCGAGTACCTCCGGGATTACCTCTCCGTCGATGACCTGGGTCCGGCCGAGCTCTTGCACCTCCTCGACGTCGCGGATGCGCTGAAGGCTGATCGGACGCTCCAGCACGGTGCCCTCGCCGGCATGACCGTTGCGTTGCTCTTCGAGAAGGCCTCGACGCGGACCCGGGTCTCCTTCGAGGTTGGCATCGGGGAGCTCGGCGGGCGTCCGCTCACGTTGTCGGGTGCGGATCTGCAGCTCGGACGTGGAGAGACGATCGAGGACACGGGCCGGGTCTTGTCGCGCTACGTGGACGCGATCGTCCTGCGGACCTTCGAGCAGGAGCGCCTCGAGGCCCTGGCCGAAGCCGCGACCGTGCCCGTGATCAACTCCCTCTCCGATTTCGAACATCCGTGTCAGGCGCTCGCGGATCTCATGACGATCCGCGAACAATTGGGCGCCTTGTCCGGGAAGATCCTCGCCTACGTGGGAGACGGGAACAACGTCGCGCATTCCTTGCTCCTCGCCGGCGCGAAGACCGGGATGACGGTTCGGATCGCAGCTCCTGCCGGGTTCGAACCGATCCCGCAGGTCGTACAGCGGGCTTCGGAGATCGCGGAGGAAACCGGGGGCGCGATCGAGACGCTGACGGACGCGCAGACAGCGGTGAAAGGGGCGCACGTGCTCTATACCGACGTGTGGGCGAGCATGGGTCAAGAGGAGGAGGCTGACGCACGAGCGCTGGTGTTCGGCCCGTATCAGGTGAACCAGGCGCTGCTCGATCTGGCGGACCCGTCGGCGATCGTCCTGCACTGTCTGCCGGCGCACCGGGGGCAGGAGATCACCGACGAGGTCATCGACGGACCGCGTTCGGCGGTCTGGGATCAGGCCGAGGATCGCCTGCATTCCCAGAAGGCCCTCCTGTTGGTCCTGTTCGATCTCGCCTGAGGAACGGCCGGGATGCCCCGCTCCAACGACGACGTGGCGCGCGTGCTGACTGAGTTCGCCGACCTCTTGGCGATCGTGGCGGACGACCCCTTCAAACCTCGTGCCTACGAGAAGGCCGCGCGAGCGATCGGTGGGTTCCCGGATGAGCTCCAGGACCTCGACGAGGCCGGGATCCATGCGATCCCGAACGTGGGGAAGTCGATCGCCGAGAAGGTTCGAAGCGTCCTCGACACGGGCACGTTCCCCGAGCTCGAGGAGCTGCGAGCGCAGGTTCCGTCCGGTGTCCGCGCCATGACGGCGGTCCCCGGGTTCGGCCCGAAGAAGGCGATGGTCGTGTACCGAGAGCTGGGGATCGATGGCCTCGAGGAGCTGGTGGCGGCGGCTCGGGACGGCCGACTCCGGGGGCTCAAGGGGTTCTCGGCGAAGACCGAAGAGAACGTGCTCCAGGCCGTCCAGCGGGCCCAACGCGATACCGGCAGGGTCACGATCGATGTCGCGACGGGGGTGGCGGAGGCCCTCCTCCAGCGTCTCCGGGCGATCCCCGACGTTCGGCGGGCCGATCTCGCGGGCTCGTTGCGGCGGATGGCCGAAACGATCGGGGACGTCGATCTGCTGGTCGCCAGTGGATCCCCGGCCGCGATCATGGATGCCTTCACCGGGTACGAGGAGGTGGAACAGATCCTCGCTCGGGGCGAGACGAAGTCCTCCGTCGTGACACGCTCGGGTCTCCAGGTCGATCTACGGGTGATCCCCAACGAGGCCTGGGGTGCGGCGATGATCTACTTCACCGGGTCGAAGGCGCACAACGTGCGGATCCGGGAGATGGCCGTCCGCAAGGGTCTCAAGCTGAACGAGTACGGGCTCTTCGAGGTGGAGAGCGACGCATTGATCGCCGCGGAGACCGAGCGTGACGTCTACGAACGACTCGGGCTGCCGTTCATCGAACCGACGTTGCGGGAAGATCGTGGCGAGATCGAAGCGGCCCTCGCCGGCGAGCTCCCGCAGGTCGTGACGCTGAAGCAGATGCGCGGCGACCTGCACACGCACACCGATCTCACCGACGGCGTCGCGACCCTCGAACAGATGCTGGCGGCGGCGGCCGCCAAGCGCTACGCCTACTACGCCGTGACGGACCATGCGCCGAACCTGGCGATGCAACGGATGACGGACGAGAAGATGCTCGCTCAGCGAGCGAAGCTGCGGGCGCTCCAGGAACGCTACCCACGGATGACACTGCTGCACGGAACGGAGCTGAACATCGATCCCGACGGAGCGGTCGACTGGCCGGCTTCGTTCCTGGAGGGGTTCGACCTCACGGTGGCGTCGATCCACTCCCACTTCACACAGTCGCGCGAGGCGATGACCCGCCGGATGATCCGAGCGATGGAGAACCCCGACGTCAACGTGATCGGCCATCCCACCACGCGGAAGATCGGACGGCGCGATCCGGTGGATCTCGACCTGGACGCGGTGTTCGAGGCCGCGGCACGGACCGGGACCGCGCTGGAGATCGACGCGTATCCGGATCGGCTGGACCTCCGGGACGAGCACGTCCGGCGGGCGCGCCGCTACGGCGTCCGGTTCTCGATCGACACCGACGCCCACGCGGTCGGCCACCTCGACGCGATGCGCTACGGGATCGGCGTCGCCCAACGAGGATGGCTGACGAAGGACGACGTGATCGATGCATGGCCGCTCTCGAAGCTCCGCCGCTTCCTCCGGAAGGGTGCGTGATGACGCGATTGCCGCGCCGGTCGTTCGCGCGATCCTCGACCGAGGTCGCCCCCGAGCTCTTGGGTCACGTCCTCGCGCGGCGGCTCCCGGACGGCGCTGTCCTCCGTGCACGGATCGTCGAGACGGAGGCCTACGATCAAGACGACCCGGCGAGTCACGCCTACCGGGGTCGCACGCCGCGTATCCGCGTCATGTTCGGGCCGCCGGGACATCTGTACGTGTACTTCACCTACGGCATGCACCATTGCATGAACGTGGTGACCGGTCCGGACGGGACGGCGAGCGCGGTCTTGCTCAGAGCCGCGGAGCCGCTCGAAGGCATCGATCGCATGAAGATCCGTCGACGCACGGACCGCGTGCGCGACCTCTGCCGTGGGCCGGCTCGCCTCGCCCAGGCGTTCGACGTGGACCGAAGCCTCGATGGCGCGGACCTGGTGCGGGGGACCGAGATGTGGATCGAACGCGATCCGACCGCCGTCCCCGCGAGCATCCGCTGCGGCCCCCGCGTCGGGATCCGGGTCGGGACCGACCTGCCCTGGCGCTTCTGGATCGACGGTCCGTGGGTGTCGGTCAGCCGGCGGGCAGCGCCTTCGCCACGGTGACCGTGATGGTGTTGGTCTGGAAGTCGGGCACCCCGCCCGCCGGCACCTGATAGATGATCGTGCCGGGGGGTTGCGTGCTCGCTTCGGTCCGCACCTGGACGTAGAAGCCGCTCTGTTCGAGGGTCGCGAGCCCCTCGGCCTGTGCGAACCCGACCACCGACGGCACGATGACCTTCTGGTGCGCGGTCGGGGTCATGCAGACCTGATCAGGCTCCGTTCCGGCGATGAAATGCAGGACCTCGACGTCCATCGGCAGCGTGTACTCGTTCGGCAAGCAATAAGGATGCTGCGTCACGTCGACCGCCACGGAGAGATAGCGCACCTCGGGGGTCGGGAACGATTCCGCCGGCATCCCCGCCGTGGCCCGGAGCATCAGGACACGCCAGATCTGCGCCGGGAAGGTCCCTCCGAACACGGTGATCCGGGTTCGCGGAGGCTCCATCGGGATCTGTCCTTGATGGAACCCGACCCAGATCGCCGCGGTCAATTGGGGCACGGACCCGATGAACCACGCGTTGTCGTGGTTGTCGTCGGTTCCGGTCTTCCCGATCTGCGGCCGCCCGATGTTGGCCGCGGTCCCGGTGCCGTAGAGGACCGTGTCCTGCAGGATCCCATCCGCGGCGGCCGCCACATCGGGACTGACGACCTGCTGCGCGCGCGGGTCCGCTTGCCACACGAGGTTGCCGTTCGCGTCCGACACCGTCATGACCGGCACGGGGTCGACGTGACGTCCGCCCGTCGCGAGCGTTCCGTACGCGCTCGCCATCTCGAGCGTGTTCGCCTCATTGGATCCGAGGATCGCGGAAAGATAGGGCTGCAACGGCGTGCTCGGGTTCGCGACCTTCGGGCAACACCGCATCCCCATCCGCTGCGCCGTCTCGACGACCGCCTCCGGGGTCAGTCGCTCGATCAGCTGGGCGTACACGGTGTTCACGGAGTAGACCGTCGCGGACCGGAGGCTCAACGTGCCGTATCCGTTGCCTTCCGCGTTCGTCACGTGCCAGTACCCGCCGTCCGGGAGGGGGATGTCGATCGAGGAAGGCGCCGCGAACGTCGTGTCGGGTGAGATCCCGTGCTCGAGTGCGGTCACCAACGCGAACGCCTTGAAGGCGGACCCTGTCTGTCTGCCCGACCCACCCATCCCCGTCGCGAGGTTCACCCGCCCTCCCGCGTGGTTCGCCCAATAATCCGCGTCCTTGCCACCGACCATCGCTCGGACGTACCCGGTGCGAGGGTCGAGGACGGTGACGGCAGCATCGGGGTCGGACGGATAGGTGAGGACGCTCGACACGGCATCCTGGGCGGCCGCCTGGACGCCGGGGTCGAGCGTCGTCGTGATCCGCAAGCCGCCCGCGAACAGCGATCGATAGCGATCGTCGTACGTCTTGCCGAACGCAGGGTTCGTCAGGAACCAGCGCTTGAAGTAGTCCACGAAGTACGGGTACGGATAGCGCAGCTCGGTACGGTCGCGCCGCAGCACGATCTTCTCGTGAACGGCCTCGCGGTGCTGCTTGCCGGTGATGTATCCCTGTTCCCGCATCAGCCGGAGCACGACGTTCCGTCTTCCGATGGCGGAGGAACGCCGCACGAAGGGGTCGAAATGATTGGGCGCGGTGATCAGCCCAGCGAGCATCGCGCACTCGGCGAGCGTCAGATCGCTCGCATCGACGCCGATGTAGGTCCTGGCCGCGGCCTGGATCCCGTAGGCCCCCTCACCGAAGTACACCGTGTTCAGGTACCGCGTGAGGATCTCAAGCTTCGAGAGCCGGTCCTCGAGCTGCCATGCCAGGAGCGCCTCGTCGACCTTCCGGCCGAGGCTCTGATCGTCGCCGGTGTACAGGTTCTTCACCAGCTGCTGGGTGATCGTCGAGCCGCCCTCGACGACGTGTCCGCTCCGAAGATCGTTGACCGCGGCCCGCAGGATCGCCTCGGGGTCGACGCCATGATGGGTGTAGAAGCGTCGGTCCTCGATCGCGACGACGGCGTCTCGGATGTTCTGCGTCATCTGCGCGCTCGTGAGCGCGACCCGGTTCTCGGTCGCATGCAGCGCGGTGATGAGCGATCCATCCGCCGCGTACAAGAACGACGTTTGCGCGAGAGGCCGGACGTGGTAGTCCTGCAGTCGCGGCAGGCTGCACGCGGCCATCCCGCAGGCGAAGCAGGCGAGCGCGACACAGGCGGCGAGGGGTCCCCGGACCTTCCGCATACGGAGCGAAGCGTACCCCCGAACCTGAACGTTCTTGCGGAGGCACTTGGTAGCATCGCGGCGCCATGGCCGATGATGCCCTCGCGAGGCTGCAGAGCGGGGCCGCGGAGATCGCTCCCGAGGGCGGGCTGGCGGAGAAGCTCTCGCTGGGGAGACCGCTGCGCGTCAAGCTCGGTCTGGACCCGACCGCTCCCGCGGTCACGCTCGGCTGGGCGGTCGTCCTCCGGAAGCTGCGTCAGTTCCAGGATGCGGGACATCAAGCGGTCCTGATCGTCGGCGATTTCACCGCGCGCGTCGGGGATCCGTCGGGGAGGTCATCGACCCGGCCGACGCTCTCCAAGGAGCAGGTCGATGCGTTCGCCGACCGTTTGCTGTCCCAGTTCTGGAAGGTGATCGATCGTGACCGGGTCGAGCTGCGGCGGAACTCGGAGTGGCTGGAACCCCTGGGAGTCGAAGACGTGCTTCGCCTGACGGCGTCCACCACGGTGGCGCGGATGCTCGAGCGCGACGACTTCGCGGATCGGTACGCGGCGAAGAAGCCCATCTCGCTGATGGAGTTCCTGTATCCGCTGCTCCAGGGGTACGACTCGGTGGCCGTCGAGGCGGACGTGGAGCTCGGGGGCACCGACCAGCTCTTCAACCTGCTCGTCGGGCGCGAGCTGCAGAAGGACGCGGGGCAGGCTCCGCAGATCGCGCTGACGATGCCGCTGCTCGAGGGGCTGGATGGCGTTCAGAAGATGAGCCAGTCGCTCGGGAACTACGTCGGGGTGGACGAGCAGCCGGAGGACATGTTCGGCAAGCTCATGTCGATCCGCGACGACCTGATCGCGCGCTACGAGCTCCTCTGCACGGATCTCGGCCCTGAGGACAACGTCCGTGTCGTCGCCGGCCTGGCCGATGGCTCGCTGCACCCGAACACGGAGAAGCGGCGGGTGGCCAGGGCCATCGTGGACCTTTACCACGGAGACGGGTCGGGGAGGGTCGCGGAGCAGCGCTTCGATCTCGTTCACAAGCAGCATCGGATCCCGGAGGACGTGCAGGATGTCCGGGTGCCCAGGAGCGTCTTCCGGAAAGAGCCAGACGGCATCTGGAACGTCCACATCCCGGCGCTCCTGGAAGCCTTGGGGCTCGTGAGGAGCCGCTCGGAGGCGAGGCGGCTCCAGGCGCAGGGGGGTGTTCGCATGAACGGGCTGCGGCAATCGGCAGAGGATCTCCCGATCGACGGCGAGCCTCCGGGCCCGATGGCCGGCTCGGTCTGGCAGGTCGGTCGGCGACGGTTCGCACGGTTGGCGGGCCTCGCAGACTGACCTGCCCGCGAACAGGTGTTCGAGCGGGGTGGTCGGTTGACGCCTTCACGGGGGCTGCTAGTCTCTACCTCCGGCGCGGCCCCCTGCGCGAGGACGAACAGCTCTTGCGTGGGGACTCGCGTGTCTGCTCGCACCTTGAGAACTGAACAGCGTGTGAAGCCAGTGACCTCGTCACTCCGAGGCCGGTTCGCCGTGCCCTCGGCTTGACGACCGTACACAACAAGAACCGTTCCGTGATGCTTGCGGGGCGGGTCAGGAGGCCGGCCGAAGGTGCCTCTTCGGTCGACCGACTCCAGAAGACAGCGAAGCCGGCCTTCTGGCCGGACGAGCGATCTCTACGGAGAGTTTGATCCTGGCTCAGGACGAACGCTGGCGGCGCGCTTAACACATGCAAGTCGAACGGTGAACGGAGCTTCGGCTCCGGGATCAGTGGCGAACGGGTGCGTAACACGTGGGCAACCTGCCCCAGACCCTGGGATAACCCCGGGAAACCGGAGCTAATACCGGATACTCCGGCCGAACCGCATGGCTCGGCCGGGAAAGGTCCGCCGGTCTGGGATGGGCCCGCGGCCTATCAGCTTGTTGGTGAGGTAACGGCTCACCAAGGCGACGACGGGTAGCTGGTCTGAGAGGACGACCAGCCACACTGGGACTGAGATACGGCCCAGACTCCTACGGGAGGCAGCAGTGGGGAATCTTGCACAATGGGCGAAAGCCTGATGCAGCGACGCCGCGTGAGGGATGAAGGCCTTCGGGTCGTAAACCTCTTTCGGCAGGGACGAAGCGATATCGTGACGGTACCTGCAGAAGAAGCCTCGGCTAACTACGTGCCAGCAGCCGCGGTAAGACGTAGGAGGCGAGCGTTGTCCGGATTCATTGGGCGTAAAGAGCGCGCAGGCGGCTTGGTAAGTCGGATGTGAAATCCCGAGGCTCAACCTCGGGTCTGCATCCGATACTGCCCGGCTAGAGGTAGGTAGGGGAGATCGGAATTCCTGGTGTAGCGGTGAAATGCGCAGATATCAGGAGGAACACCGGTGGCGAAGGCGGATCTCTGGGCCTTACCTGACGCTCAGGCGCGAAAGCTAGGGGAGCGAACTGGATTAGATACCCAGGTAGTCCTAGCCGTAAACGTTGGGTGCTAGGTGTGGGCGGACATCGACCCCGTCCGTGCCGAAGCTAACGCATTAAGCACCCCGCCTGGGGAGTACGGCCGCAAGGCTAAAACTCAAAGGAATTGACGGGGCCCCGCACAAGCGGCGGAGCATGTTGCTTAATTCGATGCAACGCGAAGAACCTTACCTGGGCTTGACATGCAGGGTGAAACCCGTGAAAGCGGGTGCTCTTCGGAGCCTGCACAGGTGGTGCATGGCTGTCGTCAGCTCGTGCCGTGAGGTGTTGCCTTAAGTGGCGCAACGAGCGCAACCCCTGTCCTTAGTTGCCAGCGGATCATGCCGGGAACTCTAGGGAGACTGCCGGTGCCAAACCGGAGGAAGGTGGGGATGACGTCAAGTCATCATGCCCCTTACGTCCAGGGCTGCAAACATGCTACAATGCTCGGTACAAAGGGCTGCGATCCCGCAAGGGGGAGCGAATCCCAAAAAGCCGGGCTCAGTTCGGATCGGGGTCTGCAACCCGACCCCGTGAAGTTGGAGTCGCTAGTAATCGCAGATCAGCACTGCTGCGGTGAATACGTTCCCGGGGCTTGTACACACCGCCCGTCACACCACGAAAGTGGGCAACACCCGAAGCCGGTGGCCTAACCCTTGTGGAGGGAGCCGTCGAAGGTGGGGCTCGCGATTGGGGTGAAGTCGTAACAAGGTAGCCGTACCGGAAGGTGCGGCTGGATCACCTCCTTTCTAAGGAGCCTTTTGGCACTCCGATCCTCATGATCCATCTCGAGGTATCGGGAGACTCCAGGTCGATCGCTGGCCCTCCGTCTCACGCTTCGGCGCGAACGGCACACGCTGTTCAGCTTTGAGGGTGCGAGCCCTCGAGCACCTTGAGAACTCGATAGCGAGCGCGAGCATCTACAACAGTCAAGTTATGAAGGGCTTACGGTGGATGCCTTGGCGCCAGGAGCCGATGAAGGACGTGTCAGGCTGCGAAAAGCTTCGGGGAGCTGCCGAGAGAGCTTTGATCCGGAGATGTCCGAATGGGGAAACCCGGCCGGGGTCATGCCCGGTCACCCGTCGCTGAACACATAGGCGATGAGGAGGGAACCGCCCGAAGTGAAACATCTCAGTAGGGCGAGGAAGAGAAAGCAACCGCGACTCCCCTAGTAGCGGCGAGCGAACGGGGAACAGCCTAAACCGGTGCGGTGGAAAGCCCGACGGCGTTGCCGTGCCGGTGTCGTGGGACCCACAAGGATCATCGTCGGAAGATCCAAGGAGTGACAAAACCGACATCTAGTCGAAGGCCATGGAAAGGGCCGCCACAGAAGGTAACAGCCCTGTAGTCGAAAGGTGATCGGTCTCCTCGTGGGGATCCCGAGTAGCACGGGACCCCTGAAATCCCGTGTGAATCTGGGGGGCCCACCCCCTAAGGCTAAGCACTCCCTGGCGACCGATAGTGAACCAGTACCGTGAGGGAAAGGTGAAAAGCACCCCGGGAGGGGAGTGAAATAGCACCTGAAACCGTGAGCCTACAAGCAGTCGGAGCCCGTTCCTGGGTAACCAGGGCGGGTGACGGCGTGCCTTTTGAAGAATGAGCCGGCGAGTTAGCGGTACGTGGCGAGGTTAACCGTTCTCGGGTAGCCGAAGCGAAAGCGAGTCTGAAACAGGCGAACAGTCGCGTGCTCTAGACCCGAAGCCGAGTGATCTACCCATGGGCAGGTTGAAGCGAGGGTAAGACCTCGTGGAGGACCGAACCCACCAGGGTTGAAAACCTGGGGGATGACCTGTGGGTAGGGGTGAAAGGCCAATCAAACTCGGTGATAGCTGGTTCTCCCCGAAATGCCTTTAGGGGCAGCCTCGGGCGTTCTCCAACGGAGGTAGAGCACTGATTGGGCTAGGGGGCCTACAAGCTTACCGACCTCAGTCAAACTCCGAATGCCGTCGGACCACAGCCCGGGAGTGAGGGCGCGGGGGCTAAGCTCCGTGTCCGAGAGGGAAACAACCCAGATCGCCAGCTAAGGTCCCTAAGTTCGTGCTAAGTGGGTAAGGATGTGAGATCGCGAAGACAACCAGGAGGTTGGCTTAGAAGCAGCCACCCTTGAAAGAGTGCGTAATAGCTCACTGGTCAAGTGGTCTTGCGCCGACGATGTAACGGGGCTCAAGCACGACACCGAAGCTGCGGGATCCGCCGTATCACCCGGCCCTCGAGGGCAGCCTCGTGGGTCCAGGTGGGTGGATCGGTAGGGGAGCGTTCCCACGCACGTGAAGCGGCGGGGTAACCCAGCCGTGGATGCGTGGGAAGTGAGAATGCCGGCATGAGTAGCGAAAGACGGGGGAGGAGCCCGTCCGCCGAATGCCCAAGGGTTCCTGGGGAAGGTTCATCCGCCCAGGGTTAGTCGGGACCTAAGCCGAGGCCGAGAGGCGTAGGCGATGGACGACAGGTTGATATTCCTGTACCACCTTGACCGCGCCCAGGCCGGATCCGAGGCACTAAGGGAACCCCTTCGGGGGCTACCGACCAACTCGGTAGTAGGCCAGCGATGGGGGGACGCAGGAAGGTAGCTCGACCCAGGCGTTGGTTGACCTGGGGCAAGTGTGTAGGGAGGCTTCCCAGGCAAATCCGGGAGGTCATCATCCTGAGACACGATGCCGAGCCGTTCAGGCGAAGCGAGTGATCCTCTACTGCCAAGAAAAACCTCTAGCCAGTGATCAAGGTGCCCGTACCCCAAACCAACGCAGGTGGGCACGTAGAGAATACGAAGGCGATCGAGAGAACCCTGGTCAAGGAACTCGGCAAATTGCGTCCGTAACTTCGGGAGAAGGACGACCGCGGTAGGGTGAAGGACTTCGCGTCCGGAGCTCGAAGCGGTGACACAGACCAGGCCCAAGCGACTGTTTACTAAAAACACAGGTCCGTGCGAAGTCATAAGACGATGTATACGGACTGACGCCTGCCCGGTGCCGGAACGTTAAGGGGAGAGGTCAGTGGCTTCGGCCGCGAAGCTTTGAACCTAAGCGCCGGTAAACGGCGGCGGTAACTATAACCGTCCTAAGGTAGCGAAATTCCTTGTCAGGTAAGTTCTGACCTGCACGAATGGCGTAACGACTTGGGCACTGTCTCGACCAGGGACTCGGCGAAATTGCAATACGAGTAAAGATGCTCGTTACCCGCGGAAGGACGGAAAGACCCCGGGACCTTTACTGCAGCTTGATGTTGGGTTCTGGCATGTGTTGCGTAGGATAGGTGGGAGGCGTCGAAGCGGAGCTTCCGGGCTTCGTGGAGCCAACCTTGAAATACCACCCTTCACTAGTTGGGACTCTAACCCAGGCCCGTGATCCGGGTCGGGGACAGCGTCTGGTGGGCAGTTTAACTGGGGCGGTTGCCTCCTAAAATGTAACGGAGGCGCCCAAAGGTTCCCTCAGCCTGGTTGGCAATCAGGCGTCGAGTGCAAGGGCACAAGGGAGCTTGACTGCGAGATCGACGGATCGAGCAGGAGCGAAAGCTGGGCCTAGTGATCCGACGGCTCCATGTGGAAGGGCCGTCGCTCAACGGATAAAAGGTACCCCGGGGATAACAGGGTGATGCTACCGAAGAGTCCATATCGACGGTAGGGTTTGGCACCTCGATGTCGGCTCGTCTCAGCCTGGGGCTGGAGCAGGTCCCAAGGGTCGGGCTGTTCGCCCGTTAAAGAGGCACGCGAGCTGGGTTTAGAACGTCGTGAGACAGTTCGGTCCCTATCCTCCGCGGGCGTAGGAGGCTTGACGGGAGCTGCCCCTAGTACGAGAGGACCGGGGCGGACGAACCTCTGGTGTGCCAGTTGTCGCGCCAGCGGCATGGCTGGTTGGCTACGTTCGGAAGGGATAAGCGCTGAAAGCATCTAAGTGCGAAGCCCACCCGGAGATGAGGCCTCCCACTGGGAGACCAGGTAAGGGCCCTGGAAGACCACCAGGTTGATAGGCGGGACGTGGAAGCACGGCAACGTGTGGAGCTGACCCGTACTAATAGCCCGAGGACTTGACTCTATTTGCTCGCGCTCGCTATCGCGGTTCCCGAGCTCTGCTCGAGGGCTGCATCCTCACCATCGTCCGACCGATCGGACACAGCGTTTCGGTGGTCATGGCGGAGGGGGAACACCCGGTCCCATCCCGAACCCGGCAGTTAAGCCCTCCAGCGCCGATGGTACTGCCCGGGCGACCGGGTGGGAGAGTAGGTCGCCGCCGGGACATCTTCGAACGGGCCGCCCGCGCATCGCGCGGGCGGCCCGTTCGCTTTCGATTACCCTCGTTGCACACATGCCCAGGTCCTTGCAACCGCGCGCCGGAGGTCGACCGCACGGCACGCCACCCAAGTACGTCGACCTGCCTCCCGACGTGCTCGAGGAGCTCCGCCGCTCGACCCGACCGACCGCCCAGCGTGACGCGATCGCCAGGCTCGCCCGCGCGATCGAGCTCCTCGAGCGGGGCGATGCCGGTGCCGCCGTCAGCGAGGCCGTGAAGGCGAAGGCGTTGTCCTCACGCTCCTCGTCCGTCCGCGAGGTGCTCGGCCTCGCGCTCTACGGACAGGGGCGCTTCCAGGAGGCGCTGAAGGAGCTCAAGGCGTACCGGCGCATGTCCGGACGCAACGACCAGAACCACGTGATCGCCGATTCGCTCCGAGGTGTGGGGAAGCCGCGGGAAGCGGTTCCGCTGGCCGACGAGGCGCTCCACGACAAGAAGGTCCCGAACGAGGTCAAAGCCGAGGCCGTGATCGTCGCCGCCTCCGCGCTGGCCGACGAAGGCCGTTACGCGGAGGCACTGGCCTTCATCGGCCGGGCGAAGACCCGCGACGACATCGCGGAGCCCTACACGCTTCGACTCTGGTACGTGAAGGGCGACGTCCTCGAGCGCGCGGGTCGTTCCCGGGAGGCGGCGGCGGAGTTCCGCAAGGTCGTGCGGCACGACCAGTCGGCGTTCGACGCCGCCGAACGGTTGGCCAACCTGAGCTGACCTTGTATCCGGGTCCGACCCGGGTCAGGTCGAGGCGGCCGCCTCACGCTCCCACCGTTTGCGCCAATATCGAGCGAGCCCCTCGGCGTTCATCCGGATCGAGCCGATCGCGTCGTAACGGCCGAGATCGAAGGGGAGACCCGAATCGCTCTCGTACTCCGTTCGAGCCTGCACGGTGAGCTCCCGCTCGATGGCGTCGATGCTCGTTCCCGGCTCGCGCGCGAGGCGTGCTCGAACCGTGTCGGCCCACGCGCGGATCCGCTCCGCCCCGCGGGCGAAGCCTTCGTCGGGATCGGCCACGACCCCGAAGTGCGATGCCAGGAGCCGGGTCGGCCGGCGTTCCCGCATGCGCGCGATGCTCTCGATCGCTGCCTCGAGGTCCGACTCGGGTGGCGGGAGCGCCGGCCGGTAACAGTCGGCCCAGGGGAGATGCGATCCGATCGCCTCGCCGGTGAACATCGCTCCGCTCG
>VAYF01000087.1:14325-15792 GCA_005883885.1 Actinomycetota bacterium
TGATCCATGTGGATGTGCGTCACGACGATGTGAGCGAGGTCGCGCGATCCGACCCCGAGCGCATCGAGTGCGGCGAGCACCACGGGGCCGTCCGCCCCGGGTCCGGACTCCACGAGACACGGCTCATCGGACTCGATCAGGTACACGGCGTTCAGCTCCCGTTGGGCCGCCATCCGGGTGTCGATCGTGCGGATGCCCGCCGCGGCCGACGGATGGTTGTTCGCCTGGGTGCCCACGGCGAGGGAGTGTCGCACAGGCGTGTCGGTGACGGTCGGTATGGTTCGAGCCGAAAGGAGGGAGCCATGGTCACGGTGAACGTCGTGGTGCTGGCGGGAAGCGTCGCCGCGGATCCGGTGCAGCGCCGGATGCCGTCCGGTGACGAAGTCACCGAACTTCGGCTCTCCGTTCCGGAGGCAGGCAAGCGCCTCCTCCCCCTGCCGATCGCCGCATGGCACGCGACGGTCGGTGTGCAGGCACTGGATGGCATCGCCAAGGGCGATCGGGTGCTGGTGCACGGGCAGCTCGTCCGCCGCTTCTATCGGAGCGGGGCCGGTGCGCGCAGTCTGACGGAGGTGGTGGCGTCGGGTATCAAGAAGCTGGAAGAGCCCGCCCCGTCGGGCTGAACGTTATGGGTCGATCGGATCGTCGACCGGCATGAGGATCATCCCCGTCCGCGGCTTCGGCCAGAAGAAGGTCGACTTCCGGGGGAGTCGACCGCCCTGTTGGACCACCGCTCGCACGCGGCCGGGGGTGGTGCCCGGCAGCAGGTAGGCGGCGATCGCGGACCCGTCCCGGACGGCAGCGTCGGCGTCCGCGGCGACATGGGTGAATCGGAGCGCGTCGCCCGGTGCCACCCGGTCCAACAGCTGCTCATGGAGCGCGAGCACCGTCGGGGGTTCCCCTCGCAGGCTGTGGATGCGATAGACGACCGTTCCCTCGTCCTTCGTGACCGTTCCGTACCGCAGACGGAGATCGTCTGCGGCGGAAAGGGCTTGCGCCAGACCCGGGACGGGCCGCCCTCCGGTCGGCCGGTCGCCGCCGATCTGGATGCGGTGGTACGGAAGGACCGCCACCTCCTCGGTTCCCGCGTCCACCACGAGCGCAAGGATCCGGTCCCACGGTCCCGGGCCCTCCGCCGTGCGACGCTCGTCACGATACGCCAGCGCGGTCGCGTACCGATGATGGCCATCGGCGATGAGGATCGACTCGCCGGCGAGCCACGGGCTGACGTCCTCTTCGCCCTCGATCGCCCACATCCGGTGCTCGACACCCTCTTCGTCGCGAACGATCGCGATCGGGAGACGATCGGTCGTCCGATCCAGGAGCTCGTTGAGCCGCTCGCAGGGACCGGTGATCGTCCCGTAGATCGGGGAGAGGTGCGTCTTCGTGGCGCGAAGCAGTCGCAACCGGTCCTCGATCGGTCCGGGCATCGTCTGCTCGTGCGGCAAGACGGTCCCACCCCACGGC
>VAYF01000252.1 GCA_005883885.1 Actinomycetota bacterium
CCGGCCGCCGCGACCGTCGGACTGGTACAGCACCCGCGATCTGACCGCCGCGTTCAACTGCCGGCCGGCGACAGGCAACCCGGGGGTGCTCTCGCAGCATTCCTACGGATGGGCGGTCGATATCTACCCGCTGCAGAACCCGTACGTTGGTCCGGACGGGAAGGTCCTACGCCGGGCCGCGAAGCCCTACCTCGATCGGACGCTTCGAGCGCCGGGCATGATCCATCCCGGCGACGTCGTGGTGCGATCGTTCGCCGCGATCGGATGGAGCTGGGGCGGCGACTGGAACACGATCAAGGACTACATGCACTTCTCGCTGAGGGGGCGATAGGGTCCTGCGCGATGGCGGACTGGACCACGATCGCCTCGCTGGCGACGGCGGGCGGGACGCTGGTGCTTGCCCTCGCGACCTTCGCATCGGTGCGGTCCGCGAACCGTTCTGCTCGGCTGGCGGAGTACTCGATGCAGATCGGTATCCGTCCGTTGCTGATGCCGTCTCGGCTCGAGGATGTCGCGCAGAAGATCATGTGGGGAGACGAGCACTGGGCGCTCCTGCCGGCAGCCGGCGCCACCGTTGAGCTGGTCGACGGCAACGTCTACCTCGCGATGTCGCTCCGCAACTCGGGCTCTGGGATCGGCGTGATTCACGGCTGGCACCTGGGATTGCACGACCCGCACACGCCCCACCCTCACGCCGAGCCCGACGAGTTCCGGCCGCAGCTGCGCGATCTCTACGTCCCCGGAGGCGATATCGGCTTCTGGCGGCGGCGCTCCGGAACCAGGACGATCCAGAGTACGCCCCACTCGCGCAGGCAGTTCGGTCATCGCGGATGTTCCTGGTCGAGTTGCTCTACACCGATGAGGAGGGCGCGCAGCGAGCCATCACCGCGTTCCTGCTCGCGCCGGGCAAGGAGCGATGGCTGTGCTCGGCGGTCCGACATTGGAACCTCGATCGGCCCGACCCTCGATGAGCATCTCGCCCGCCGGCCTTCCATATCGGGTACGCTGTCAGCTGGACATCCTGCGAGTCTCGACATGAGACACGCCGCGACGACGTCTCGCGATCCCTCGCACGTTTCGCCGTTCCCGGGCGCTCCCTGCGCGGTCTACCGCCGGGCTCTCGACGCGCCCGGGCACCGCCGATCCACAGGAAGCGAAGGAACGACACGTGCAACGAGCAACGACCGAGCCGCAAGGGCTCGGACGCACCACATCTCCGACGTTCGGCGAGCTCGGCGTCTCCGAGCCGGTGACGCGGGCCCTCCGTATGCGGGGGACCGAACGACCCTTCGAGATCCAGACCCTCGTGATCCCCGACGCCCTCGCCGGACGCGACGTCCTCGCGCGCTCCCGGACCGGATCGGGCAAGACGCTCGCGTTCGCCGCGCCGCTCGTCGAGCTGCTGACGCCGAGCGGTCGCAGTCCGTCCGCGCTGATCCTGGCGCCGACCCGCGAGCTCGCCAGCCAGGTGACCGAGGAGTTCCGCGTGATCGCCGACGTCAAACACCTCCAGATCGCCGCCGTGTACGGCGGCGTCGGCATCGGCCCGCAAGCCAAGCGCGCGAGGCGTGCCGACATCCTCGTGGCCACCCCCGGCAGGCTGATCGATCTCGTGACGCGCAGGTTGCTCCGGCTCGATCAGACGCGCATCTGCGTGCTCGATGAGGCCGATCGCATGCTCGATATGGGGTTCCTGCCCGACGTGACGCGCATCCTCCAGATGCTCCGTCCCGACCGGCAGACCATGCTCTTCTCCGCGACGCTCGACGGCGAGGTCGGAAGGCTGGCGACCCGATTCACCCGTAACGCCGTGCTCCACGAGGTCGGGGACAGCGGGCTCCACCTCACCGATGCGACGCATCGGTTCATCGCGGTGGAGCAACCGCGCAAGGTGCAGGCGTTGATCCGCGAGCTGGCCGCCGATCGCGGACTGACGCTGGTCTTCGTCCGAACGAAGTTCGGGGCCGACCGTCTGGCCAGGAACCTGCGCAGGGAAGGCTTCCGCGCCGGCGAGCTCCACGGCGGCATGTCGCAACCGCAACGAGAGCGGGCGCTCGGCCGGTTCGCCTGCGGTGCGAACGACGTCCTCGTCGCGACCGACGTTGCCGCGCGCGGACTGGATCTGGACGACATCACCCACGTGATCAACTTCGACGCGCCGGCTGATGAGAAGGCCTACATCCACCGTGTCGGCCGCACGGCGCGAGCCGGTCGTGGCGGCGAAGGCGTAACGTTCGTGACATCGCAACAGCGCTTCGAGGTGGGCCGCATGGCGAAGAAGCTCCAGCTGCATGCAGAGTTCGCACGCGTCGGTGGGCATGGACAGAAGGAGGACGGCATGGCGAACAAGGACAAGGGCGGTGCGAAGAACAAGAAGACCGCCAGCAAGACCCTCAAGCAGAAGCGCGAGGCCAAGAAGTCGAAGGGGACGTCCGGCTCAGCCGGCTCGGTCCGGACGACCGGTGGTTGATCAGGCGACGATGCGAGAGCCGATGCGAGAGACCGCGCCACGGCCACCGTGCCCCTCGTGCGGCTCCGCGCACACGCAGCCGTTCACGCACGCGGGACCGGGAGCGCGGATCAACATGCGGTGCATCGATTGCGGACACCTATTCCGGGAGCGACGGCCGCGTGACGACTCCCGGGACGACTCCCGGAAGGAGCCCAGATGAAGACCGGCAGGACGCAGGCCTTGTTCGGAACACCGACGCGGCTCCGGGATGTGGCACCGCAGGCTAGTAAAGGGCGGCCCTGCTCCGTGTTCGGCTGCACGACGTTGCTCTCGACCTACAACACCTCGGACACGTGCTGGTTGCACACCGCGCCGTCCACGCGGCACCCGCTGGCTCACAACTGAGCGGCGGTCTGCCCTCAGGCGGGGCCCGGGAGAGCGTTGATCTGACGCTCGGTGAGTCGCCGGGTGCCGCGGGCGATCCTCAGGCCGGCCATCCCGATCGGGGCGGAGCGCCAGGCTGAGGCTTCGAGGAGCTCGA
>VAYF01000253.1 GCA_005883885.1 Actinomycetota bacterium
CGAGACCGCGAAGATCACCTGGATCGCGAGGGTACCGGCGAGCACGAGCGAGAGGGCGACCGCTCCCGCCACGAAGACCGAACGAGCGAACGGCGACGAACTCCCTCGCGTGTCCGGCGCGGACGCCGTCACATCCGGCGGCGAAACAACGTCCGCCGCGTCGGTGCTCATGTGGCCTCCAAGGGCCTGACTCTGGCCTAACTGTGTCGATCTATGTCGATGCGGACGCGGATGCCGACCCTGACCCACCGCCCGAATACTTCTGCGGTACCGGTGTGCCGGGGAAGTACTTCGCGAAGATCGTCGCGTACTCGCCGTCGTCCATGACCTGCTTCATCGCGTCGTCCCACGCCGACACGAGAGCCGTGCTCGTGGGCGCGAAGGCGAACGCATAGCTCTCGTTGGTGACGATCGGCTGGACGACCTTCACATCGGTCATCGTGGCCGCGATCGCGAAGGAAGCCGGCTCGTCGTTGATCACACCCGTGACGTTCCCGGCGCTCAGGTCGCGGAACGCATCCGTAGCCGACGTGTAACTCTTGACCGCAACTCCGTTCGGCTGAAGGTGGTCGATCGCCCACTGCTCGCCCGTGGTGCCCTTCTGCACGCCGACCGAGTCGCCGGATCCGAGTTGATCGGTGGAGGTGATGTCCGGCGACTTCGCGGTGTTCACGGCCAGCGATTGAGCCGAGTCGTAGTAGAAGCTCGAGAACGCAACTGTCTGCGCGCGCTTCGCCCCCGTCGGGCCGGTTGCGGTGACCGCGGCGGCCACCGCGTCGAACTGCCCTTCCGCGACGGCGGTGAAGATCGTGTTGAAGTTGGCCTTGACCCACTTCACGTGGTCTAGGTCGTAGCCCAGCTTCGCAGCGATGGCGTCGAAGAGCTCCACATCGAAGCCGATAGGGGTTCCGTTCTTCACCGACTCGAACGGCGGGTAGTCCAAACAAGAGCCAACCGTGAGAACCCCCGGATGGATCGTCTCGAACGCGGCGCTCGACGGGCTGCCTGCCGCGCTCGATGCCGAGGACGATCCGTTGCTGCAAGAGGCACCTGTCACGGCGATGGCTGATAATGCAACGAACATCCACCGGATCTTGAAACCTCGCATCGAACCCCCTCGATCTCGTCGCGGGAAGGGCTCCTCGCCCGTCCGCGCGACTATAGGCGGCGCCGGAGACCGGGGCAATCCGAGAGTGTTACGCCGTGCTCGTCATGGGCCCGGTTGCGTGGTTGTGAGATCGACCCCGTACCACTTCATGGAGAGTGCCGAGAGCGTTCCGTCGGCGTGCATGTCCTGCACGATCCCGCTGACCGATGCGAAGAGGCTCTCGTTGTCGATCAGATCGTTCTTGTCGAATGCGATGGCCAGCGGCTCATAGAACAGGGGGTGACCGACGATCTTGATCGGGTGTCCGTCTTCGATGAACCGCTCGATCGTCGGAAGGGCAGTCATCACGGCGTCGCAACGAACCCCATCCCCGAGCACAAGCGCGTCGAGCGCATCCGCGTCCGTGGGGAACCTGATGACGGTCGGGTCGTCCACGACGTACTCGAACTTCGGAGCGCCAGGTAAGGTCAACGTGCCGTCGAGGTATGACTCGTACGGCGTGCCTGAGCCGACACAGATCCTCTTGCCATCGAGATCCGTGGAGAGATCTTGGATCGACGTGTTGTCCTTGAAGACTGCGATCGAAGCCGGCGTGTAGTAGTACGCGGGCGTGAAGAGGTTGGCTCGCCTGCTTCGCCGCGTGATGTTCATCGATGCGACCGCGATGTTGTACGTGTCGCTTGCTCCGATGGGCGAGTCAGCCGTTCCCGGGCTGATCTGCTCGATGTGAGCTGTCACGCCGAGTCGGGCGGCGATCTCATCGGCCACATCCACGTCGAAGCCTTTCCACATGTCGTTCTTCGCGTCGAACCACGACTGCGGCCCGTGCCTCGGGTTCGTGGCGATGCTGATCGTTCCGGAGCTACAGATGCGTGCGAGAGCGTCGGTTCCTCGTCGGTCGATAGACGCGCAGACGCCAGTCCTTGCAGACCCCGAGCTCGTGCAACCCATCACAACCGACCCGAGCAGCGCGATCAGCACAACCACGCTTCGGGATCGCGACCCACGCCTGAAGCCGCCGAACGGATCCGTCGTCGAAAACGCTCCTTCCCGAGAGGATCCCGAGGATTCGCTCTCGGGAGTCGGCCGGAATATAGGCGTGAGGATGTTCCCCGGACAATGGGCGGGCCTCTGCACCACCGCTTGTACGCTGTCGGCCCCTGGCCGGGATGGCGGAACTGGCAGACGCGCGGGACTCAAAATCCCGTGGGCTTCGGCCCGTGCGGGTTCGACCCCCGCTCCCGGCACTCACACGACATGGCCCTCGCCGGTGAGATCGCCGGTCCCGAATCGGCTCAACGACAGTGGGGAGATGTCGACGGCCGGAGCAGATCCCGTCGTGACGAGCTGCGCGATCACTTTGCCGACGATCGGACCGTGCTGGAACCCGTGACCGCTGAACCCCGCTGCGATCCAGAGCCCGTCCACGGGGGCTGGTCCAACGATCGGATTGCGGTCGGGCGTCATCTCGTACAACCCGGCCCACCACGAACGGATCCCCGCCTCGGCGAGGGGCGGGAACACCGACACCGCCCTCGGCACGAGCTCGTCGTGCACGAACCG
>VAYF01000254.1 GCA_005883885.1 Actinomycetota bacterium
CGCAGACGAACACGACCGGCAGGCGGTGGATCGAGGCGATGTTCAGGCCCTCGTGCCAGTCACCCTCGCTCGTCGCGCCCTCGCCGAACCAGCTGGCGACGACGCCGTCCTCGTTCCGATACTTCATGGCGTAGGCGATCCCGGCCGCGTGTGGCACCTGCGTCGAGATCGGTGACGAGTGGCTCACGATCCCGAGCTCCCTCGAGCTCCAGTGGCTCGGCATCTGCCGCCCGCCCGAGGTGGGGTCCGTCGCCTTCGAGAACACGCCCAGGAAGATCTGCTCCGGGGACATCCCCGCGACCAACACCACGCCCAGATCGCGGTAGTAGGGAACCCAGATGTCGATGCCGGGGCGCATCGGCCATGCGGTCCCGATCTGGCAGCCCTCGTGGCCGGAGACCGGTACGACGAACGGCGCGCGTCCCATCCGGTTCTGTCGGAGCGCGGCCTCATCGATCAGCCGAGCTGTCAGCACCGGCCGCCCGGGAACAACGTCGGCGGGTCGACGCGTTGGAAGGGTCGCAGGCGGGCTCGCGCCGGCTGTCAAACGAAGGGGAGGAACTTCCTTAGCATGAGCACGACCATGGAACACGTCGTCGAGGTGACCGACGAAACGTTCGAGCGGACGGTGATCGAGGGTTCGAGCGAGCGGCCCGTCGTCGTCGATCTGTGGGCGGAGTGGTGCGGACCCTGCCGGACGCTCGGCCCGATGCTGGAGAAGGTCGCTGCCGAGCGGGAGGGGGCGTTCCTCCTCGCCAAGCTGGACGTGGATGCCAACGGCGTTGGTCAGTCGCTCCTGCAAGCCGTGCGCTCCCAGGGGATCCCGACCGTCGTCGCGTTCCGCGACGGCCAGCCGGTCTCGATGTTCATCGGTGCCTATCCCGAAGAGGAGGTCAATCGGTTCATCGATTCGATCCTCCCGACCGGGGCCGAGCTGGACGCCAAAGAGGCGGAGCAGGCCGCCGAGTCGGGGGACGTCGCCGGAGCGGAGCGTGGGTTCCGCGATGCCCTCGCCGAGGATCCGGACAATGGGGACGCGGCGCTCGGGCTCGCCAAGCTGCTGATCGACCGCGGCGAGTTCGACGAAGCGCGAACCCTGGTGGCGAAACATCTCCCCGCGCCCGAGGCGGAACGCCTGCGCGCGGCGATCGAGGTCCATGACTGGGCCGAGGGGACAGGCGACGGAACGCTCGCGGCGGCCAAGCGGCTCGCGGCGGCGGGGGATTGGCCGGCCGCGCTCCCGGGCATGATGGCGGCGCTCGCGGAGGACCGCGAGGGCGCCCGGGAGGCGCTGATCACGGCGTTCGCGGTGCTAGGGGACGAGCATGAGCTCGTCCCCGAGTACCGGCGTCGGCTCGCGTCCGCGCTGTTCTGAGGACCGAGAGGAGCCATCGAGGATGCCCGACCTGCACGGCTCGATCAGGGACTGGTGGGATGCCGACGCGCATCACTACGATCGTTCGGTCGGCCACGCGATCTCGGATCCGGTGGAGGCCGCCGCCTGGAGGGCGGCGCTCCGCCGCCTCCTCCCGACGCTCCCGTCCCGCGTCCTGGACGTAGGCGCCGGCACCGGATCCCTTTCGCTGCTGGCAGCCGAGCTCGGTCACCAGGTGACGGCGCTCGACCTCTCGGAGGGGATGCTCGACCGCGCCCGCGTGAAGGCGGAAGAGCGAGGATCGGCGATCTCGTTCGTGGTCGGGACGGCCGAGTCGCCACCCGAGGGCCCATTCGATGCGGTGATCGAGCGGCACCTCGCCTGGACGCTTCCGGACCCCGTCGCGGCCTTCCGAGCCTGGCGCACGGTCGCGCCCTCCGGCCGTCTCGTCCTCTTCGAGGGTTCGTGGGGCGGGGAAGGCCCGCTCGTCAAAGTGAAGGACGCCGCCGCCGGCGCGCTCCATCGGTTCCGACGGGACGCGGACGATCACCACGGGCCATACCCCGAGGACGTGGTGCGCCGCCTTCCCCTCGCCGCGACCACGACACCGGCGCCGTTCGTCGACGCCGTGGTCGCGGCCGGCTGGCGAGCGGTGCAGCTCGAGCGGCTCGTCGACGTCGAGTGGGCCACGGAGCAACGGGAAGCGTGGCCGCTCGGGGCGCTCATGAGACGCCCTCGGTACGCGATCGTCGCCGAGGCTTGAACCTCAGGTCATCCCGCTGGTCTTCGGCGGCTGAACCAGACGTCCGTCCGGTACGCGAAGGCGACCTCGTCCGTCGGGACGAGATGCCGGACCGCGGCGGCGACCTCAACACGCTCTTCGGCGGTGAGGGCGGCGATGAAGCTGATCGACAGGACCCGCGCAACGATCCCTTCCCGCGTGGTGGCGTGCCGGAACGGGAACGACGTGAGCTCCGGCGGCAGGAACGCGTCGCTCCCGACGAAGGCGGCCTTCCATCGCAACGATCGGTGACTCGGCGTGTCGCCCCGGTACGGCTCGATCAGCGAGGTGAGCTCCCGGATCCAAGGCACGGTCTCGTCGCGGACGTTCCATACGAGGGCGATCGGCGCCGCGGGCACGAGGACCCGCGCGAGTTGGGCGAGGGCTCGTTGGCCGTCGAACCAATGGAACGCTTGCGCGGCCACGGCTGCCTCGACCGAGCCATCCCGTAGCGGCAGGTCCTCGGCCACGGCGTCGAGGACTTCCACATCCGGAAGGTTGCGGCCGAGGGCCTCGCGCATCGCCTCGAGCGGCTCGACCGCGATGATCCGGACCCCGGAGGGGGCCAGCAGACGCGTGAGCTTGCCCGTCCCAGCACCGAGCTCCAGGAGGGTGCGACCCGGAGCCAAGGACAACCGTTCGTCGAGGAACCCGATAGCTCGGTCGGGGAACCCGGGCCTTCCTCGCTCGTAGTCGGCAACCACTCGTTCGAACGCGAGGGCGGATGGATGGACGCGTGCGTCAGACGGCATCGGCAACCTGGAACGACGAGAGGATCTCCCAGGGCGGGGGCTCGAACGAGAGGTCGAACACCTCGGCCAAGTGCCGTTCGGCGAGGGGCAGGACATCGGCGACGCTCACCCGACGCCCCAGCTGGTCCGAGAGCGACGTCTGGCCGTGCTCCGTGAGTCCGCACGGCACGATCCCGCGGAACCATGAGAGGTCGGTCTCGCAGTTCAGGGCGAACCCGTGCAGCGTGACGCGTGCGCGCATCAGGCGAACGCCGATAGCGCAGATCTTGTCATCGCCGACCCACACGCCGGTCTGCACGTCGGGGCGTCGCTCGCTCGCGACACCGACGCCGGCACAGATGCCGATCACTGCCCCCTCCAGCCGGCGGAGGTAGTCGACGGCGTCCGGTCTGGATCCGAGCCCCAGGATCGGATAGCCGACGAGCTGTCCCGGACCGTGGTACGTGAACGAGCCTCCTCGATCGATCATGCGGACCGATCCGCCACGTGCTTCGACTTCGTCCGGAGACCACAGCAACTCATCGACCTTCGCGCGACGACCCGCGGTGAAGACGACCGGCATGACATGGCGCCCTTCAGACGCCGAGGTCCTCGGCGAAGTCCCAGCTCTCGAGGTTCTGCTTCACCCGTGCGAGGAACCGGGTGGCGAGCTCGCCATCGATCACCCGGTGGTCCCACGACATCGAGAGGTTGACCATGCTCCGGATCGCGATCGCATCATCGATCACGACCGGGCGTTTCACGATCGCGTCGAGGGACAGGATCCCGACGTTCGGCTGATTGATGATCGGGACGCTCGCGACGGACCCGTACGGACCAGGGTTGGTGATCGTGAACGTCGCCCCCTGCACCTCGTCCGGCTGGAGCTGATGGGCACGGGCGCGTGCGGCCAGGTCCGCGATCGACCGTGCGACGCCGATCGTGTTCATCCCGTCGGCGCCCTTCACGACCGGAACGATGAGTCCGGCGTCGTAGCTGACCGCGATCCCCATGTTCACGAACCGGTGTCGAACGATGTTCTCGCCCTCCAGCCGCGCGT
>VAYF01000255.1 GCA_005883885.1 Actinomycetota bacterium
TCGGAGATCTCCATCCACACGCCGCCGTCCCGCTCCTGCAACGTGACGCTGATCTCGTCCGCGTGCGCATGCTTGCGCGCGTTGGTGAGCGCCTCTTGCGCGATGCGGTACAAGATGACGCGCGTTTGGGTGGAGGGCTCGGTGTCGAGCTCGTCCTCGACCGACCACGCGGCGTCGATCTCCGAGTTGTCCAAGAAGTAGCGAAGTGCCGGTCCGAGGCCCTCCTCGTCGAGGATGGGCGGGCGGAGATCGAAGAGCATGTGGCGCATGCTCCGGATCGTGCCGAGGACGGCATCACGCGCGTCGTCGAGGTCCGCCAGGTCTGGGTTCGCTTTCGCGAGCAGTTCGAGTCGCATCTTGAGGACCACCATCTTCTGCACGGGATCGTCGTGGATGTCGTTCGCGATCCGACGGCGCTCCTCCTCGGCGGCCTGGACCACGTGGGCGAGCAGCCGACGGCGTTGTTCGTCGACCTCTCGCAGATGCTGGATGGTCTCGTGGAGCTCCTCGGTGCGTTCGGCGACCTTCACCTCGAGCTCCAGGTTGTGCGCGCGAAGCTGGTGCTCGAGCCCGCGGATCGTTTCGAGTTGTGCTTCTCGGTCATCCGTCAGCCACGCGTTGTGCAGCGCGAGCGCCGCGTGAGCAACGAACTGCGCGACCATCGACACCACCCAGCGACGCATCCCCGTGGTAGCTCCGCCACGTTCGACGATCACGACCCCGAGCGCCTGGCTGCCTTCGCGGAACAGCGGCACGACGAGGAGGTTCCGAGATCCGGGGAACAGCGCTCCCAGGCGCGGGTCCGTCGCGGGGTCGATCTGGCGGACCAACCGAGGGACTCGATCGGCCCACACGCGTTCGATGAGAGGGTCGAGGCCCGGGGCAAGCGCCTCGCGCGACCCCTGGTCGGTCGCGGCCAGCACCCGAAGGTCGCCCTCCGGCGAGGCCAACACGACCCCTCGTTCGAACCCGAACGTGGCGCAGAGCTCTTGCAACAGGATGCCCGGGATCTCCTCGGCCCCGTCGCTGGTATCGAGCCGGGCCACCATCGCCGAGAGGGATGCCAGATCGGACTTCTGGCGTCTGAGCTGCCGCTCGGTCGCGGCGGCGGCGGTTGCGGTGCTTAGCGCGAGGAGCCACAACCCCGCGATCGCGAGGGCGGGCGCGCCCGGGCCTCCGGCGAGCCTCGGCGATCCTTCGATGATCCGTGCGTCGATCGACCCTACGACCAACAGGAACAGCGTGGTGTGCCACAACGCGATCTTGAGCCCGGTCCGATAGGAGCAGAGCAACGTGACCGCCACGACGTGGACGAAGACGAAGAACAGGAGCGGGCTGACGGCCCCGCCGGTGAACGCGACGACCGCGGCCAGGTAGATCCCGTCGATCAGGAGGGCGCCCTGCATCAGTGGGACGGCGAGCCGGTCGTGTCGGCGAAGCGCGACCGGTGCGGCCGACACCGCGAGGTAGTCGACGGTCGCGAGGACGATGCGGGACACCGGCCCGACGACGACCGCAGGAGCGAGCACCACCGCGGCGAGGACCATCGAACCGAGACCGGCCCGCAGGACCCCGAGATACGCGTGGCGCTCCTCGAGGGACAGCAGCTCCGACGGATCGGGCCGCGCCCGCTCACGCCAGGAGCGAGGCGAGATCACGAGAACCCCATCATCTCGGTCTGCAGGGGCGCGAGCGAGAGCTTCGGATCCCGACGGTCGAGGCGGTCCTGGACCATGACGAACCCGAGCGCGACCGCGAACAGGGCGAGCAGCACGCCGAGGCTCGGGGCCACCGCACGGACGGAGCCGGCGACCTGGTCCGCGAAGACCGGGTCCTTCGATAGCGGGGCCGAGATCGTCGACTGATCGATCGACGAGCCGGCGGATCGCGGGCGGAAGGGTCGCGAGCCGGCGGGTCGTCCGACCTGCGATCCGCGAGTCGTCTGCGGGCCGGTCGCGGGCGGCCGGCCGCCGGTGTGCCCGCCGTTCCGCTGATCGGCCGGCCCGCTGCCTCCGCCTGCGCCTCCGCCGCCACCGCCGGGGCTCCCCGGGTGCACGATCCGGCCGACCGTGCCGAGGGGGTCGTCGGCGATCGGCTTGACGGTGCCGGTGACGGGATCGATCGTGTCGGCGACCTTCTGTTGGCCGGATCCCGCGGCACCCGTCACGACGCAGGTCACGTCGAGCGGGTCACACGTTTCATCGGCGAGGGCGGGAGCCGCCAACGCCAGCGAAAGCAGAGCCAGAGGAACCGCCGCGAGAAGGTGCATCGATCGGATCATGTCTCCGCCTCCCGGAGAGAGGTGCTCGGTGGAGAAACCTCGATGTTTGGACTCTCGGTATCCGGGTCGCGTGTCTTGAACCTCGTCGGGGGCGGGTTTCCACTCAATTCAGCCACGGTGAGCGGGTCGCCCACGATGGGCCCCTGGATCATCGCCACCCCTAGGGCGCGGAGCTCCTCGAGCTGGTCGTCCGAGGCGACGTCGGCGGCGATCACCTGCGCCCCAACCTCCGCGGCGCACGCCGTCGAC
>VAYF01000088.1 GCA_005883885.1 Actinomycetota bacterium
AGCACCTGACGACCGCGGATCTCGTCATCACCTTCGCCGCGGGTGTGCGCACGTCGTTCATCGAGAAGCACGTCCCCGATGACGTGCCCGTGGTCCGCGTGATGTCGAACGTCCCGGTGATGGTGGACGAGGCGATGTCCGTGATCGCGGCCGGGAGTCATGCGGGCGAGGAGCACATGGCGATCGCGGAGGAGCTGCTCGGGTACGTCGGGAAGGTGCTCCGGTTGAAGGAGACCCACCTCGACGCGGTGACCGCGACGAGCGGGAGCGGGCCCGCCTACTTCTTCTTGCTCGCGGAGGCGATGATCGAGGCGTGTATCCTCCTCGGGCTCTCCCGAGACGTCGCCACCGAACTGATCGTCCAGACCATGCTCGGGTCGGCGAAGATGTTGCGCGACACGGGGAAGCACCCCGTCGAGCTCCGCGAGATGGTCACGTCGCCGGGGGGGACCACGATCGAGGCGATCCGCCGCCTCGAGGAGGCCGGGGTCCGCGCCGCGTTCCTGAACGCGATCGACGCGGCGAACAAGCGGAGCGAGGAGCTCGCGCGCGGCGGCGACGACGACGAGGAGGCGTAACACCTATGGGACGAGGAGATCTGGCGAAGGTCCGGAGCGCGAAGGACCGCCAACGCAAGGTGAAGGAACGAGAGAAGAAGCGCGCCGGCGAGCGGGGCGCGGCTCGGAAGGCCGCGAAGAAACGCTAACGCGTACCCGATCCCGGGGATGTTGGCCCCGCCGCCCTTATCAGCGCGATCCGCGCGACCGAACCTCTTTCCGAGGAGGTCACGCGGTGACGAAGCGGCGGATCAGGATCCAACGGGACACGAAGGCCAAGCCACGCGATCACTCCGTGGCGAGCCTCGATCCCCGCGACGCTGCGATCGTCCGCGCCAAGAACCAGCTGTACGCGGCGGGTCGGATGCGCCGCACGCACTGAGGCTCAACGCGCTGCGATCGTGTTCCGCAGCGTCCCGATCCCTTCCGCGGCCAGCTCGACCAGCGCTCCCGGCCACAGTTGACGTCCGGGCTCGTGTGCGGGACGGGCGAACGGCCCGAGCGCGAACGCATCGCCACGTTCCAGCTCGCCGAGCTCTGAGGCGCCCGCGATCAGCCGTGCGAGGTTCCACGCTCCGCCGTTGAGGTTGCCCTTCGCGACCTCGTCGCCGTCGACCTTGACCGTGAGGAACATCGTCTGCGGATCGACCTCGTCGGCGGTGACGACGCACGGGCCGATGGACAGCGGCAGGCCGGCCGACGTCTCCACCGGAGCGCCGCTCGCGTCTCGGGCGCGCCAGTCGTTCACCAGCGTGTAGCCGAAGACGTGATCCGAGACCTCTTCCACCGCGATCCTTCGAGCCTCTCGGCCCAGCACGGCGGCCACCTTGGGCTCGTATTCGAGCCAGGCCGCGTCCGACGGCCAGGGCACCTCGTGTTCGGGCCCAACGGTCATCCGCGCGACCTCCATCGACCCGGGCGAGATCAGCGATCGCGGGAACAACGGGGTCAGGATCCTCGGCTTCGGCACGTCCCATGCATGGGCGTCGTCTCGCTCGAGCGCCGCGCCGGCGGCGTCCATGACGGTGCCTCGGCTGCTCGTGACGAAACCCTCGAGCGTGGTGGGGAAGGCCGGGTGCCCGACCGCGTCGGGCAGATCGACCACCTCACCCTCGAGGATCGCCCCCAGTCGCCGCTGCCCCCCGCGGTCGTAGGTGACGAGCCTCATCAGTGGGAGCCGAAGCGTACGCCCGCCGACCGGATGAATCACGCAGGACAAGCCGGTTTTCCACAGATCCATCGGTCAACCAGCCGACATGGCGGTCGATGGGCGTCGTTCTTGGGGAACGGCTACGATTCCGGGCGGCCGGCAGGCCGATCCGTACCGAAGGAGGCCGCTTCCCATGGCGCAGAAGTTCCGCATCACCTACGCAACCCTGTCCGCCGATAACGAGGAGCTGCAGCGCAGCTACGACGAGGCCGCCGAGCGCGTGAAGGCCGAGCTCGGCAAGGGATACCCGGTCATCGTCAACGGGGAGGAGCGCTGGCGGGAGGATCGATACGTCGAGCCGTCGCCCATCGACGAAACGCTCGTGATCGGCAGCTTCTCGCAAGCGACCGCCGAGGATGTGGACGACGCCGTTCGTGCCGCCAAGGAGTTCTCGCTCGAGTGGGATCGGATGGGCTGGCAAGAGCGCGTGCGGATCCTCCGCAACGTTGCCGACGTCATGGAAGAGCGGTTGTTCGATCTGGCCGCCCTGATGGGCTACGAGGTCGGGAAGAACCGCCTGGAGGCGCTCGGGGACGTCCAGGAGACCGCCGAGCTGATCCGCTGGAACTGCGACGAGGTGGAGAAGCACGACGGGTTCCGGACCCCGATGAGCGGCCTGGGCGCGGCGGGCGACTACTACGACGTGATGCGGCCGTACGGCGTGTGGGCCGTCATCAGCCCGTTCAACTTCCCGATGGCGCTCTCCGGTGGACCCTCCTCCGGCGCGCTCGTCGCGGGTAACTGCGTGGTCCTCAAGCCGTCGAACCAGGGGGCGTTGCTCGGATACAAGCTCTACGAGTGTTACCGCGACGGTGGCGTGCCCGCGGGGGCGTTCCACCTCGTCGTCGGTCGAGGCGTGGTGGCGGGTGAGGCGCTCTGGAAGCACCCCGACGTCGGCGGGATCACCTTCACCGGCTCCTACAAGGTCGGGATGGACATCTACAAGAACTTCGCCCTGAACGTACCCAAGCCCGTGATCTGCGAGATGGGCGGGAAGAACCCGACGATCGTGACGAAGAACGCCGACCTCGACAAGGCGACCGACGGTGTCCTGCGGAGCGCGTTCGGGTTCGGTGGACAGAAGTGCTCCGCATGCTCGCGCGTGTTCGTCGAGCGCGAGGTCTACGACGACTTCCTGACCCGGTTGAAGACGAAGACCGAGAAGCTCAAGGTCGGCAACCCGTTGGAGCGCGACGTGTACCTCGGGCCGATCATCAACGAGGCCGCGCTCGACACGTTCGAGGAGGCGGCCGAGGAGGCACGGAAGAACGGCAACATCGTCACCGGCGGGCAGCGGATCACCGAGGGCGAGCTCGGCAAGGGTCTGTTCGTCGAGCCGACGGTGGTCGAGGCGCCCGACGACAGCTGGATCTGGAAGAAGGAGCTCTTCGTCCCGTTCGTCGCGGTGGCGCCCTTCGACCAGCTGGACGACGCGATCGGGAAGGCGAACGACACCGAGTACGGGCTGACCGCGGGGTTCTTCAGCGAGGACGCGGCCGAGGTCGACGAATGGCTCGACCGGATCCAGGCCGGCGTGATCTACGTGAATCGTCGCGCGGGATCGACGACCGGCGCATGGCCGGGCGTGCAGCCGTTCGGTGGATGGAAGGGATCCGGGACGACGGGGAAGGCCGGCGGTGGGCCGTACTACGTGATGCAGTACCTCCGCGAGCAGTCCCGGACGGTGATCGCGGAGTGAGGGCCGGGGAGTCCCGGCTCGCGTACGACGGGCTCGCGGCGTTCGTCGGACCCAAACTGATCACCGAGGTCCCCGGGCCGGAAGCACTGGCATGGATCGAACGGGACCGCAAGGTCACGTCGCCGTCCCTCCCGCGCGCATATCCCTTCGTTCCGAAGCGTGGCGCGGGGTCCATCGTGGAGGACGTCGACGGCAACATCTTCCTGGATCTGAACGCGGGGATCGCGGTCACGTCGACGGGCCACTGTCATCCGAGGGTGGTCGACGCCATCGACCGTCAGGCGGCCGAGCTGCTGCACTACTCGGCGAGCGACTTCTACCTTCCGGTCTATGCCGAGGTGTGTGAGCGGCTCGACCAGGTGGCGCCGTTCGGCGACCGCCCGGCTCGATCCTTCCTGACGAACTCCGGGACGGAAGCCGTCGAAGCCGCGATCAAGCTCGCCCGGTTCGCCACGGGCCGCCAGTACCTGATCGGCATGTACAAGTCGTTCCACGGACGCTCGATGGGAAGCGTCACGCTGACGGCGTCCAAGGCGAAGTACCGCACCAACTTCGGACCGATGCTGCCGAGCGTGTACCACACGTTCTACGGCGACTTCGACTACCTCGACGAGGTGGTGTTCAAGCGGCTCGTCTCGCCGACCGAGGTCGCCGCGATCGTCGTGGAATCCTGGCTCGGCGAGGGCGGCTACGTCCTGCCGCCCGACGGCTGGTTCACGTATCTGCGAGAGCTCTGCGACCTGCACGGGATCCTGCTCGTGTGCGACGAGGTCCAAAGCGGCATGGGTCGCAGCGGCAAGATGTGGGCGATCGAGCACGAGGGTGTTGAACCGGACGTCCTGATCTCGGGGAAGGGGATCGCCAGCGGTCTGCCCCTCGGGGCGATGATCGCGCGCGAGGATCTGATGGTCTGGGACCTCGGGTCGCACGGGTCCACGTACGGCGGCAGTCCGCTCTCGTGCGCTGCCGCCCTCGCGACGTTCGACGTGATCCGCGACGAGGACCTGCTCGGGAACGCGGAGCGCGTGGGCTCCGTCTTGCTCGACGGGCTCCGCGAGATGAAGACGCGACATCCCCTGATCCGGGAGGTCAGGGGCAAGGCGATGTGGATCGGGCTCGGGTTCGCCGATCATCAGGTGGCCGAGGCGATCGAGCACGTCGCGTTCCGGCGCGGGATGCTGATGCTCTCGTGCGGCGACGACGCCGTCCGGATCTCGCCGCCGCTCGTGTTCCGGGAGGATCAGGCGCGCGAGGCTCTGCGGATCTTCGAGGAGGTCGTTGCCGAGGTCGAAGCGGGGACCTAGATGGGCCTGGCTCCCGACTCCCTCGCGTTCGATTGCGCCGACACCCTGCGTGTCGCGAGCTTCTGGGGTGGCGCGCTGGGCTTCGGTCTGGACCACGACCCGGACGACGGCGTGCTCCTGGTCGATCCTTCGAAGCGCACGCGCGGCGTCTACTTCCAGACGGTGCCGGAACCGAAGGTCGTGAAGAACCGCGTCCACCTCGACCTGCGGCCGGCAACGACGATGGCCGAGGAGGTCGCCCGTCTCGGTGATCTCGGGGCCGCGCAGATCCGGTACGTCGACGAGGGACACGGTTCGTGGACCGTGATGGGCGACCCGGAAGGGAACGAGTTCTGCGTCCTGCGCGCGCACGGCGAGGGCGGGAAGCGCGACATACGGGGCCTCGACTCCGTCGTCGTCGATTCCGGCGATTGGCGACGCGTCGCCGACTTCTGGATCGTCGCGCTGGGGTACCGCGAGCTCGAGGCGGGCGAGGACGGCGTCGAGATCGTCGGCGATCGCGACGGCGACCCGATGCTTTCCTTCGTAAGCGTCCCTGAGCCGAAGACGGTCAAGAACCGGATCCACCTGGACGTCCGACCCAGCGGCTCGATGGCCGAGGAGGTCGATCGGGTCACGACGCTCGGAGCGACGGTCCGGGGCTTCATCGAGGAGAGCGGGTCGTTCTGGACGCAGATGCGCGATCCCGAAGGGAACGAGTTCTGCATCCTCCGCGGCCCGGACGACGGCTGGTCGCCGGATGAGTTCTAAGCAGACGACGATGCGGGACGCCGTCGCGGACCTCGTCCGCGACGGCGACACCGTCGCGATCGAGGGCTTCACCCATCTGATCTGCTTCGCGGCGGGTCACGAGATCATCCGCCAGCGCAAGCGCGACCTGACGCTGGCGAGGATGACCCCCGACGTGATCTATGACCAGATGGTCGCGGGCGGGGTGGCGAGCAAGCTGATCTTCAGCTGGCTCGGCAACCCCGGCGTCGGATCGCTGCACGCGATCCGACGCCGCATCGAGGACCACGATCCGGAGCCGCTCGAGATCGAGGAGTACTCGCACTTCGGGATGGTCTGCCGGTACGTCGCGGGCGCCTCGAACCTGCCGTTCTTCCCCATCCGCAGCTACTACGAGTCCGACATCCCAAAGGTGAACCCGAAGATCGTCCCCATGACGTCGCCGTACGACGACGCCACCGAGGTCTACGTCGTCCCGCCGCTCCGACCCGACGTCTCGATCGTCCACGCGCAACGCGCCGACGCGAGCGGCGACGCGCAGATCTGGGGGTTGCTCGGATGCCAGAAAGAGGCGGCGTTCGCCGGCGCGCGGGTCATCGTCGTCTGCGAGGAGGTCGTGGAGGAATCGGTGATCCGTCAGGACCCGAACCGGACCGCGATCCCCGGGGTCGTCGTCGACGCGGTCGTCGAGGAGCCGTTCGCCTGCCATCCGAGCTTCGCGCAGGGCTACTACGACCGGGACAATGCCTTCTACCTGGACTGGGATCGCATCGCCCGCGATCCGGAAACGCTCGACACGTGGCTGAAGGAGTGGGTCTTCGACCTGGGGACGCACGCCGACTACCGGGAGAAGTGGGGCTCCGCGCATTGGGACGCCCTGCGGCCCGGCGACGCGATGTCGGGCGAGGTCGATTACGGGAGGTACGCGTGAACGCCACGGCCGAGCGCGATCTCGGCTATTCGAGGACCGAGATGATGATCGCAGCATCCGCTCGCCGCCTCGAAGGCGCCAAGAACTGCTTCGTCGGCGTCGGGCTGCCCAACATCGTGTGCAACCTCGCCCAGCGGACGGTCGCGCGCGACCTGCAGCTCGTCTACGAATCGGGCGTGTTCGGCGCCAGGCCCGAGCGGCTCCCGCTGTCGATCGGCGATCCCACCCTCGCGACCGGTGCGACGGCGATCACGAGCATGTTCGAGCTCTTCGCGTTCTACCTCCAGGCCGGGTTGATCGACGTGGCCTTCCTAGGCGGAGCGCAGATCGATCGGTTCGGGAACCTGAACACGACGGTCATCGGTCCCTACGACACGCCGAAGGTGCGCCTGCCCGGCAGCGGTGGCGCCTGCGAGATCGCGATCCACGCGCGGCACATCCTGGTGATCATGCGGCAGGCGAAGCGTTCGTTCGTGGACCGGCTGGACTTCCGGACCTCGCCGGGACACAGCGGCGATCCGGCGAGCGACGCCGCGCGTGGCTGGCACGGGACCGGTCCGACCTCCGTCGTGACCGATCTGGGGACCTACGGGTTCGATGACTCGACCGGCGAGATGACGCTCATGACGCTGCACCAGGGCATGACCCTGGACGACGTTCACGCGAACATGGGCTGGGAGCCGAAGGTTTCACCCGATCTGGGACAGACGCTGGAGCCGACGACCGAGGAGTTGCGGCTGATCCGCGAGGAACTCGACCCGACCGGGGCCCACACGAGGTAGGACGATGCCCGACCGCGAGGACCCTTCCGACGACGCGCCGATCCCGGCCGATGACGAGCCGGAACCGGACTGGGCCGAGGAGATCCGCCGCCTCCGAGCCGAGCGGGGCAAGCGGCTGGCGGACAGGCTGGAGGACCCCGACCGGAGGGATCCCTGAGCGCTCCATGAGCCACGTGTTCCCACGGGTCGTGACGCGCAACCTTCCGACGGCGGTCTCCGCCGAGGGCGCATGGATCGTCGACAGCGACGGGCGTCGGTACCTGGACGGTTCCGGCGGGGCGATCGTCGTCGGCGTGGGCCACAGGGATGCGTCATTGATCGCCGCCGCCGAGGAGCAGCTCCACCGCACGCAGTACGTCCACGGGACGATGTTCACGACCGACGCGGTCGAGGCCTACGCCGAGGATGTCGCACACGTGCTTCCGCTCTCGGATGCCCGGGTCTACCCGGTGAGCGGCGGGTCGGAGGCCGTCGAGACCGCGCTCAAGATGGCACGGGCGTACCACGTGGCGCGGGGCAACCCCGGCAGGGTCACCGTGATCGCTCGCCGTTCCAGCTATCACGGGAACACGATCGGCGCGTTGGACGCCTCCGGCAAGGAGCCGCTGCGCAAGCCGTACACGCCCTGGCTCGGCCGGTTCCTGCACGCGCCGCCCGCCTACGAGTACCGATGCGAGAACCCGGCGCACCCCGAGGGCTGCGGAGATTGGCACGCGGCCGAGCTCACGCGCATGATCGGATCGTACGGACCGGAGACGATCGCGGCGTTCATCGCCGAGCCGGTCGCCGGCGCCACGCTCGGGGCCGCCGTTCCGTGCGACGACTACTGGCCGAAGATCGTCGAGGTCTGCCGCGCCCACGGCATCCTGGTGATCGCGGACGAGGTGATGACCGGGTTCGGTCGCACGGGTCGATGGTTCGGCATGGATGCCTGGCCGGTCCGCCCGGACATCGTCGCGGCGGGCAAGGGGACCACCAGCGGGTACGTCCCCTTCGGCTTCGCCGCGTGCACCGGCGAGCTCTTCGACACGATCGCGCCGAAAGGGTTCGTCCACGGCTTCACGTGGTCGCACAACGCCCTGGGCGCCGCCGTAGCGCACGCGACGCTGCGCCGGCTGCGCGACGATGGATTGGTCGACCGATCCCGCGAGCTCGGGGCCAGCCTGCTCGGAGCGCTCCGGCGGGACCTCGAGGTCGTCGAGCACGTGGGCGACGTGCGCGGAGTCGGGACGATGATCGGGATCGAGCTGGTCCGCGATCGCGAGACGAAGGAGCCGTTCGCACGCGAGCGTCAGATCACCGAGCGGACCGTGGCCGCGGCGCGCGACGCCGGCCTCTTGCTCTACTCATCGACGGGGCATGTCGGCGGCAGGAACGGCGACCTCGTGATGCTCGGCCCTCCGTTCACGTTGACGGACGACGAGGCGGGACTCCTCGTCGAGCGAACCGTCGCCGCGATACGGTCCGTCGCGTGAGCGACCGCGTCGGTCTGGTGCTGGCTCCCGAGGCGCGCATCTACGACCACGGTCCGGGGCATCCGCTCCGCCCGGATCGCGTGCTCCTGACGTGGGATCTGATCCACGCGTACGAGCTCGATCGCCGCCCGAACGTCGAGACATCTGGGGTCGAGCCGGCCGACGACCCGACGCTGGAGCTCGTCCACACGCCGGCGTTCATCGACGCCACCAAGCGCGCCGGTCACGGAGAAGCGGGCGACTGGAGTCGCTTCGGGTACGGCCCGGGTGACAACCCCATCTTCGACCGGATGCACGAGGCGGGGGCGCTCGTGGCGGGCGCGTCCGTCGCCGCGGCGCGCACGGTCTGGTCCGAGGGATGCGATCACGCCTTCAACGCGGCGGGCGGTCTTCATCACGCGATGCCCGACCGGGCTTCGGGCTTCTGCGTCTACAACGACCCCGCGATCGCGATCGCGTGGCTGCTCGCGAACGGGTGCGAGCGGGTCGCCTACGTCGACGTGGACGTCCACCACGGCGATGGGGTCCAGTTCGCGTTCTGGAACGACCCCCGCGTCCTGACGATCTCGCTGCATCAGTTCGATCCGTGGTTCTTCCCGGGGACCGGAGCCGCGGGTGAACGAGGAGGACCCGACGCGCCCGGTAGCGCGATCAACGTGCCGCTCCCCGCCTTCACGAGCGACGATGCGTGGCTCGATGCGTTCCGCGCCGTCGTGCCAGCCGCCGTCACGGCGTTCGCCCCGGACGTGCTCGTCACCCAGCTCGGCTGCGATACGCATCACACCGACCCGCTCGCGCAGCTCTTGCTGACCACCGCCGCGTATCGAGCGACGGCGACGGAGCTCCACCGGCTGGCGCATGCCGCCGCCGGTGGCCGCTGGGTGGCCACAGGCGGCGGGGGCTACCAGTGGGCCCGCGTGGTGCCACGTGCCTGGACCCTTTACTTCGCCGAGATGTGCGGTGCCGAGCTCCCCGACGAGCTCCCTGAGTCCTGGATGGAGGAGGCCGAGCGCCGGCTCCGGGCCGAGGTGCCCGCGACCCTGTCGGAGCCGGCGCTCGGTTCGGGCGAGGGGGACGCGGCCGCCCGCGCGGTGGTCCGGTCGCTCGCGGAGAGTCTCGGCTGAGCCGTTTGCGCCTCGATGCAACCGGACCTAAGCTCGAAGCGATGTCGTATCTGGGCGCACCCGGTCGGAACCCCGAGCAGAACGAACAACTCGTGGAGGAACAACATCGCATCGAACGAGAGCGCGTCGCCGAGGCGCGATTGGCCGATCAGTCGCGCCTATCCTGGTGGCAGCGGTTCATCCGCAGCCTGAAACGCGAAACGCCTACTTCCGAGGATTGATCCGCCTCACGAGCCCGAGCCAGAGCCGCTCATCGCGTCGATCAACGACTCCAGCAGCCAGCTGAGGTACGCGTACAGCTCGAACGTCGAGCGCCGCTCCCCCGCGAACTCCGACGGGTCGGAGTCCTCCCGCATGTCCAGTCGGGTTCCCAACACGAGCCGAAGATCGTTCACCGCTCGCATGCAGGCGAGCACGTCGTCCTCGCTCAGAACGCGTGATCCCACGCACCGTTCGAGGATGGTGAGCTGCTCGAGCTTCGCCGCGAGGAGGCTTTCACCGACCTTCCGTTCGTACTCGAGCTCCTCGATGGGGTCGTCGGTCCGGGCTGGCGGGAACAGGCGTTGAAGGCTCGGATCCGACGACGGCGTCTCGGCGGTGAGCAGCGCGCGGAAGTCCTTCGCCACATGCCTCAGCACGTCGCGTTCGTTCTTCGCGAGGTTCCACCCGAACGTGCCGTCGGACCGACGACGCAGCGACCCTCGATCGCCCACGTCTCACCGATCCTTCTGCATCGTCGCCCAGAGACCGTAGCCGTGCAGGGCCGAAACGTGTATCTCGCACTGCTCCTTCTCGCCCGACGCGACCACGGCCTTGCCCTTCGTGTGGACATCCCACATCAGCTTCTCGGCTTTGACCTTCGGATAGCCGAACAGCTTCTGGAAGACCCAGGTCACGTACGACATCAGGTTGATCGGGTCGTTCCAGACGATGACGATCCACGGGACGTCGGGCTCGACGTAGAGCGGAGGTGTGAGGACGCGGAACACCTGGAACGGGCTGATCCATCGCGGGATCGAGTACTCGGGCGCGATGCCGTTCCGCACGACCTTGACGACCGCCTCGGCGACGCGATCGACCTGCAGGAGGACGGGCGACGGGACGTTCGTGTGCGGGAACCCCTCCGTGACGATGAAGGCGGGGTTCACGCTCGTCACCAGGACGCCGTCGGGCGCCGTGTCGTAGTTCAGGGATTCGCTGAACGCGACGACCGCGTGTTTGGTCGCCGTGTACACCGCCGATCCGGGCGTGGCGAACCTGCCGGCGAGCGACGCCATGTTCACGATATGCCCGCGGCCCCGCGAGATCATGCTCGGGAGGAACGCGCGTGTTCCGTACATGACCGCCAGGAGGTTGACCCGAACGACGGCGTCGATCTGCTCATACGAGAGCGAGTCGAAAGAGCCACCACCGGGGATCCCGGCGTTGTTGATGAGCACGTCGGTGGGTCCGAACGCCTGCTGGATCACGCTCGGGAGCCGCCGGACCTGCTCGGGGTCTGCGACGTCGCACGGGAGCGCGAGGGCGGTCCCGCCGGCGCGATCGATCCGTTCCGCCAGGGCCTCCAGGCGGTCCCGTCGACGCGCCGCGAGCACCAGCTTGGAACCCCGCTTGGCGAACGCCACCGCCGTCGCCTCGCCGATCCCCGCCGAGGCGCCGGTGACGACGACCACCTTGCCTCGCAGCTCCACAGGACCTCCCTCGCCTACGCTGATACCCAGTGCCTTCCGACGTTATCGAAGCCCACGTCAGCCGTCTGCCACCCCTCGCGGAAGACGACTGGATCCCCCGCCCCGTCGACCGGGCGGACCTCGAGCGGGCACTCCTGGCCGGCGGTGTCGCCGGCACCGCGACCCACCCCATCGAAAACGTCCGCGGGAACATCCAGATGCTCTTGGAGCACGATCCCGACAAGGAGTTCGGGCTCGAAGGACTCCAGGGTGGGATGACGCTCGACCTCGTGCTCGGGTTGGTGGAGCGCGCCGCCGGCGCCCCCATCGATCGCGACGCCCGGCACGGA
>VAYF01000256.1 GCA_005883885.1 Actinomycetota bacterium
CTCCGCCGGCGTGGTGAGCCACGGGTGCGTTGACGCCGCACCCATCGGTCGTCTGCGTCCTTCCGGCACCCACGCCGACGACGCCCAACAACGCCAGTAGTGAGATCCCGACAACCGCGACACGAGCTCGCATGAAGTCCCCCCAGACGACCGATGCGTGTGTGGCGGGCGAGCATACGGCGCGCGCCCGCGCGCGCTACAAGACGAGCTCGGCCATCACCTCGAGCGCCTCGGGCTGGAGCGCGTTGCAGACGAGCGTCGTCACCGGCGACTGCTTCCACGGCTCGAGCAGCTCGGCGATCCGGCTCTTCGGCCCGCACAATGCGACCTCGTCGACCAGGTCGTCGGGCACCGCCGCGGTGGCCTCTGCCTTCTTGCCATCGAGGTAGAGGTCCTGGATCTCTTTCGCGGCCGCCTCGTAGCCCAACCTGCAGGCGAGGTCGTTGTAGAAGTTGCGCCCCCGCGCGCCCATGCCGCCGACGTAGAGCGCCAGCGCCGGCTTCACCGTGCTGCGGCACGCATCTGCGTCCTCACCGAGGATCACCGGCACCGACGGCGCAACATCGAAGGTCGACAGGTCGCGCGCGCCGAGACTGTCGGCATACACGTCCATACGTCGCGGGCTGAAGAACACCGGCAACCAGCCGTCCGCGATCTCGGCCGCCAGCGCGACGTTCCGCGGGCCGATCGCGGCGAGGTAGATCGGGATGTCGGCGCGGGGACGACCGATCATCTTGAGCGGCTTCCCGAGCCCGGTCGCGTCGGGGCCGCGGTAGGGGATCTCGTAATGCGTGCCGCTGTGCTCGAGCGGCTTGTCGCGCCGGAGGATGTCGCGCACGATGGCGACGTACTCGCGGGTCTTCTCCAACGGCCGGCCGTAGGGCTGGCCGTGCCAGCCCTCGACCACTTGCGGCCCGGAGAGCCCGAGGCCCAGCAGGAACCTCCCCCCCGACATCTGGTCGAGCGTGGCCGCCGTCATCGCTGTCATCGCCGGCGTGCGAGCGGGCATCTGCATGATGGCGGTGCCGACGTGTATCCGACTGGTGTGCGCGGCGATCCAGGTCAGCGGGACGATCGCGTCCGAGCCGTAGGCCTCGGCCGTCCACACCGAGAAGTAGCCGAGCGACTCGGCCCGCTGCGCGAGCCCGACGTTGTCGGCCGGTGCCGGTCCGGCGTAGGCCAGGTTGAGACCCAAGCGCACGAGTTGACGCTACTGTGCGCCCGTGCAACGGAGCTGGCCGAAGCTCGGCGGACAGCTGGGGATGGCCTGCATCGGCATCGGCTTCATCGTCATCGGCCTCGCGTGGAACGGCGCCGCCGGCGTCGACTTCGTCCAGGGCCAGGTTCCCTACCTGCTCTCCGGCGGCGCGTTCGGGCTGGCGTTGGTGATCGCCGGCGCCGCTCTGGTAGTCGTGCAGAACAGCCGGCGCGACCGCAGCATGTTGGAGGGCCAGCTGCGCGAGCTCAACACTGCCGTCGCGCGGCTGGCGAACGCGGTGGGCAGCATCGCCGCCGCCGGCAACGGCCGGGGCGCCGCCACCGACGAGGTCGTGATGGGACGCACGTCGTTCCACCGGCCCGAGTGCCACCTCGTCGCGGGAAAGGACCTGCCGCTCGGCACGGTGGAGAGCGCAATGGAAGACGGCCTCTCGCCCTGCCGCATCTGCGAGCCCGCCGCCGCGCCTGCGCGCTCGCGTTAGCTGGCTGCGCCCAGGTAGGTCTTGCGCAGCTCGTCGCCCTTGCGGAGGTCGTCGCCCGACCCCGCGTAGACGATCGCCCCCTTCTCCATTACGAGGGCTGCGTCGGCATGGCGGAGCACGCCGACGTTCTGCTCGACGATGATCACCGTCACGCCGTCGTCGTTGATGCGCTCCACGATGTTGAAGACGGTCTTGGCGAGCAGCGGCGACAGCCCGAGCGAGGCTTCGTCGATGAGGAGCAGCTTTGGCAGGCTCATCAGGCCGCGGCCGATGGCCAGCATCTGCTGCTCCCCGCCCGAAAGGGTCCCGGCCATCTGCGTGCGCCGCTCGGCCAGCCGCGGGAAGTAGTCGAAGACGCGCTCCGCAGCTTCCGCCAGCTCGGCCCTACGGGCCCGCTTGCTCCAGGAGCCGAGGCGCAGGTTCTGGGCGATCGTGAGCGCGGGGAACGTGCGCCGGCCTTCGGGCACGAGCGCGATCCCCCGCTCGACGAGCTGCGCGGGGTCGAGCCCGTCGATGCGCGCGCCGTCGAAGGTGATCGTGCCCGCCGACGGCTTGAGCAGCCCGGCGATCGTCGTCACGGTCGTGGTCTTGCCGGCGCCGTTGAGCCCCAGCAGCACCGTGGTCTGCCCGCCCTCGACGTCGAAGTCGATCCCCTGCAGCACCGGCAGGTCGCCGTAGCCGACCCGCAGCCCGCGCACTTCGAGGAAACTCATCGGGTCGCCTCCGCGGCCTCGGCTTCGGCCTCGGCTAACGGGGCCTCCTCGCCGAGGTAGGCGGCCACCACCTCGGGATGGTTGCGCACGTCGTGGGGCAGGCCCTCGGTGAGCAGCTGGCCGAAGTTGAGCACGTACACGTAGTCGCACGCGCGGAGCACGAGCGGCACGTGGTGCTCGATCATCAGGATGCTCAGCTCGAACTCTCCCCGCAGCGCGAGCAGCTCGTCGCCGAGCTGGTGCGCCTCTTCGGGCCCCATGCCCGAGCTGGGCTCGTCGAGCAGCAACAGGTCGGGATCCGTCGCCAGCGCGGTGGCGATCTCGACCCGCTTCAGCGTGCCGTACGACAGCCCGCGCACCGGCAGGTCGCGCAGGTGGTCGAGGTGCAGCAGCTGGAGGATGGCGTCGGC
>VAYF01000089.1 GCA_005883885.1 Actinomycetota bacterium
TGGAGCTCGGCGGCTACCACATCCGTGACGTCGAGGTCGTCGCCGCGTTCGACGTCGACGCGAAGAAGGTGGGCAGGGACGTCTCCGAAGCCATCTTCACGGAGCCCAACAACACGATCCGCTTCTCGGACGTGCCACCGACCGGCGTCACGGTGATGCGCGGCCGGACGCTGGACGGGCTCGGGACCTACTACCGCGACACGATCGTCGAGTCCGACGAGCCCGAGGTGGATGTGGTCGAGGTGCTCCGAGCTGCGCGCGCGGATGTGCTGATCAGTTACCTCCCCGTCGGATCCGAGCAGGCGGACCGCTACTACGCGCAGTGCGCGATCGACGCGAAGGTCGCCATGGTCAACGCCCTCCCGGTGTTCCTCGCGAGCGACCCCGTGTGGGCGAAACGGTTCGCGGACGCCCGCGTCCCGATCGTCGGCGACGACATCAAGAGCCAAGTGGGGGCGACGATCACTCATCGCGTCTTGGCGAAGCTCTTCGAAGATCGAGGGGTGGAGCTCGACCGGACCTATCAGCTCAACTTCGGCGGCAACATGGACTTCAAGAACATGCTCGAGCGCGAGCGCCTGACCTCGAAGAAGATCTCGAAGACGCAGTCCGTCCAGTCGCAGCTCGAGGAGCCGCTGAGCAAGGAGAACATCCACATCGGCCCGTCCGACCACGTGCCGTGGCTCGAGGACCGGAAGTGGGCGATGATCCGGCTCGAGGGTCGCAACTTCGGCGATGTCCCGCTGACGATCGAGATGAAGCTCGAGGTGTGGGACTCACCCAACTCCGCGGGCGTCATCATCGATGCGCTCCGGTGCGCGAAGGTCGCGAAGGACCGTGGGATCGGTGGGCCACTGATCGGTCCCTCCGCCTACTTCATGAAGTCGCCTCCTGTGCAGTTCAGCGACGACATGGCTCGCGAGATGGTCGAGGAGTTCATCCTGGGCGACGGCGAGTCGGCCCACGCCGACTGGACGCGGTTCTTCGACACGACGAAAGCCTGACGGCGGCGGCGGCACATGGCCGCGGTCGCCCCACCGGGTGCCCTCCAACGGGCACGCGCGGCGCTCCGCGGCCCGGACTTCCGCAAGCTGTTCGCGATCCGCATCGTCGGGCAAGGTGGCGACGGTTTCTTCACCGTGGCGCTGTTCTCCTCGGTCGTCTTCAACCCAAGCGAACACAGCACCACGTTCGGTCTGTTCAAGGCCGCGCTGATCACCGCGCTGCCCTTCACCCTGTCGGGACCGTTCGTCGGCGTCTTCATCGACCGGTGGCAGCGGCGCCACACGGGGCGCTCGCGGTCATCTCGATCAACCGCTTCTACCTGGCCACGGCTTCGGCCGTCGTCCCCCGGCTGGTACCCAGCGACGATCTGTTGATCGCGAACTCGCTCGCGACCGTCGGCGGGACGCTCGCACTCCTGGTGGGGTTCTTCATCGGAGGGCAACTCGCGGACGCCGGCGGCTCGGGCCCGGTCGTCGCGGTCGCGGCGGCCGCCTGGCTGGCCGCGACGTGGATCGCGATCCGGCTCCGATCCGATCTTGCTCCGAAGACGGTCCCCGGTCCCGAGGAGCTCCTTCGCCATCAGATCCGGCGCGTGATCGTGGAGTTCACGGACGGTGCCCGCACGCTCGTTCGGACGCCGCGCGCGATCGGGCCCATCACGTCGATCTCGATCGACTCGATGGGACAGGGGATCATCCTCACGGTCGCCGCGGTCGTGTTCCGCGAACAGTTCCGCGAGGGTGTGGGCTCGTACTCCAACGTGATCGGAGCGGGCGGCGTCGGGGTGCTCCTCGGCATCGTGACGGTCGGGTGGCTCGAGGAGCGCTGGAGTAAGGAGGGGATCATCGCGGGGGCGTTCGTGGTGGGCGGGCTCGGACTGCTCGGCGCCGCCCTGTACCTCCGAGGCTGGTCGATCCTCGTCGCGAGCTTCGTGGTCGGTCTCGCCTTCGCGTGGAAGAAGGTTCCCGTCGACACGATCGTGCAGGGATCGCTGCCCGATGGGTACCGCGGACGCGTCTTCTCGGTCTACGACGTCGTCTACAACGTCGCTCGGATCATCGCCGCGGCCCTCGTGATCCCGTTGGTCCCGGCGGTCGGGACCCATGGGACCGTCGCGCTGGTCAGCCTGCTGTTCATCGCATGGGCGCCGGTCCTGCCCCGATGGATCGGGGGCATCGCCGACGTCCGCATCGTCTTCTCGGAGGGCGCCCGAGAGGAGGAATGGCCCCGCGCGGTCCGTTGGGGAGCGGCCGAGGAGTCCGTGGAGGTCATGAAGGCATGGCTCGAGGAACGGAGCGGCGAACGCCGTCGCTGCTTCCGCCTCGCGCTCCGCGACGGGAGCGTCCTGGACGTCAGCCGCCCGGAACCGGGCGGTCTCTGGACGATCGACCGGGAACGTGACGAGCCGCGAGCGTTGCCGTGACCGTCAGGCCGTGGCCGCCTCGGGTCCGTCGAGGGCGGCGACCGGTTCGACGGTCGGGTCCTCACGGGCGACCCGCGAGCCGGTCCGGCTCCACAGAACCACCACGGCGACCGCGACGGCGAGCACGCCGGCGGCGAGGAACATCAGACGCGCGCCGAGGATCCCTGCGAGCCAGCCGACCAGCGGCGCCCCGATCGGCGTCGAACCCAAGAAGACCACCCCGTAGAGCGCCATGACGCGACCCCGCGCCTGCGGCTTGGCCTCGAGCTGAAGCATCGTGTTGCCCGTGATCATGAACGACATCGCGAAGAACCCGATCGGGACCATCAGCACGATCGCGACCGGGAGCGTTGGGGCCACCGAGACGAGCGCCATCGTCACACCGACCGCGACGAGCCAGACACCGAGGCCGTGCATCGAGGGTCGAGAATTTCGGTTCGCGGCCAGGATCGCTCCGATGAATGACCCGAGCCCTGCAGCGGCCGAGAGCAGGCCGAACGCACGGGGTCCCGCGTGGAAGGTGCGGTTCGCCAACAGCGGCACAAGCACCTGCCACTCGAACACGAACGTGAACACGATCGCCATCACGACCAACGGCCGACGGAGCGCGTCGGTCTCCCAGACGTAGCGCAACCCGGCGACGAGATGCCCGCGCTCGCGCGTCGACCGACGTTGCAGGTGCATCTCGGCGGTGCGCATCGCGAGCAAGGCCGTCACCACCGCGAGGTAGGAGATCCCGTCGATCAGGAAACAGATGGCCATCCCGACGGTGGCGATCAGGATCCCGGCGACGGCCGGGCCGATGATCCGCGCTCCGGTGAAGGCGGCGCTGTTCAGGCTGACCGCGTTGGTCAGCGTGCCCTCCCCCACCATCTCCACGTAGAAGCTCTGCCGGGCGGGGTTGTCGAGCGACGTGACGATCCCGGAGGCGAGCGAGAGCGCGAAGACCATCCACAGCGAGACGACGTCGGTGAACACGATCGTCGCCAGGGTGAGCGAGATGATGGCGGCGGTGCCCTGCGTGAACGTCAGGATCCGCCGCTTGTCGAACCGATCGGCAAGGACGCCACCCCAGGGGCCCAGCAGCAAGACAGGGCCGAAGGCGAGCGCCGCGTTGATCCCCAGCGCAGCGGCGCTCCCGGTCGGCAGCGTGAGGATGAGCCACGACGTCGTCGTGAACGTCATCCACGTGCCGATCGCCGAGATGAACTGGCCGGTCAGGAACAGGCGGAAGTTGCGGGAGCCTCGCGCGGACGCGAACGTCCGATCCCACGCTCGCGTGATCCGGGCGCTCATCGGTCGCCTTCTGCGAGCCGTTCCAGCAGCGCGGCCGCGGTCTCCAGGACGTCACGCTCCTCGGCGGAGAGCTTCTTGACCCGCTTGGCGAGGAACTCGTCCGTCCGTCGCCTGGATCGCTGCAACAGCTTGCGACCTTCCGCGGTGACGCTCAGCCAACTGACGCGACCGTCCAACGGGTCCGGGATCCGCTCGACCAGACCTCGGTCCAGCATCCCTTGGATCGTCCGCGTCATCGTCGGCTTCTGCACGTGCTCGTAGGCCGCCAGCTGGCCGGCGGTGATCGGCCCCTGCGTCTCCACGGTGTGCAGGGCTGCGGAGAGCGTCGGGCTGATCCCGGGGGCGGACTCGCGCCGCATCCTGCGTGCGAACCGCCAGCCGGCCACGCGGAGCCTCGCCGCCAAGGCGGCGGGCTCCGCGCGGCCGGCAAGCGTCGATACCCGATCTTCCATGATGGATAATATAGTACGCATCTCTAATTAGCGTCACGAACGACCACTCCCTCCCCCCACGGCCCGAAGCCCCGAAGCGTCGCGGTAGCCTCGGCCAGCCATGCCGCGAGACTGGGACGCCGATGCGTACGACCGACTCCCGATCCCGATGACCCGGTGGGGCATCGAAGTCGTGGGATGGCTGGAGCTCACCGGTGACGAACGCGTCCTCGACGCGGGATGTGGGACCGGTCAGGTGACGCGAGAGCTCCTCCGGAGACTGCCGAACGGATCCGTCGTCGCGCTCGACGGGTCGCCATCCATGATCGAGCAGGCTCGGACGCGGCTCGACGACGACCGGGTGGAGTTCGTGGTGCACGATCTGCTGGACCCGTTACCGATCACGCCGGTCGACGCGATCCTCTCGACGGCCACGTTCCATTGGGTGACGGATCACGAGCGTCTGTTGGCGAACCTGGCCAGCGTGCTCCGGCACGGAGGGCAGCTGGCCGCCCAGTGCGGGGGGGCCGGGAACACGGAGCGGCTCGCGAACGTCCTTCGCGATCTCGGCTACGACCTCGAGGAAGACAAGCTGTTCGCGGGGGCGGACGAGACTCGGAGCCGGCTGGAGCGAGCCGGGTTCGATCGGATCGAGTGCTGGCTGCATGAGGAACCGACGGCGATCCCTCGGGGCGACCTCGAGCTCTATCTCCGCACGATCTGCCTGGGGTCGGTCCTGGAACGGATCCCCACTGCGGAACGGGAGGACGTCGTGCGGCGCGCGGCCGAGCGCCTCCCCGACGGCACGATCGACTACGTCCGCCTCAACATCCGCGCTCGGCGAGCGCCGGCCGGCTCGCCGAGCGCCGCCGACGTGAGATGAAGAGCGAGACGGCCGCGTCACGCATCTCGGCGAGCGCGGTGGCCGCGCCGATCGGCTCCTCCAGACCGTCGATCAGATCATCGCGCTTGAGACCCAGGAGGTCCATCGTCATCTGGCACGGGATCAGCCGGACCCCCAGGTCGTTCGCGAGCGCGATCAACTCGTCCGGCGTGGCCACCTGGTGATCCCGGGCGAGCTTCTTGAACATGGCCGGTCCGGCGCCACCGAAGTGGTACCGGGAGAGCTTCGCCTTCTGTGCGGACCCCGGGTTCATCACCGACATCATCTTCTGCATCCAGTTGTCGCCCGTGATCCGGACCTCGGGCTTCACGATCGCGAACAGTCCCCAGAAGGTGAAGAAGACGCTGGATTCCATCCCGGATGCCGCGGCGGTCGTCGCGAGGATCGTCGTCGGCCAGATCTGATCGAGGTTGCCGCCCCACGCGATGATCGTGAGCTTGTTCTTCTTCTTGATCTGCTTCGACCGTTCCGCCTCGAGCGCCTCCACTCGCTGCAGCAGATCGGCGAGCGAGGTCGTCTCGGGTTCGGTCTCGGTCGTGGCCGTCGTGCTCATGTCAGGCCACCTTCCGGATCACGTAGCGGAAGCTGTCGTCATCGAGCACCTCGGCCTCGAGCAGCTCGTTGCCGCTGATCTCGGCCCAACTCGGGACGTCGGAACGGGAGCCGGGGTCGGTCGCGAGGAGCTCGAAGAGGTCGCCCGTGCGGGCGTCCTTGAGCGCCCGAGCGAGGGCGACGAGCGGCCCCGGGCAGGACTGGCCCTTGGCATCGACGGTGCGCGTGATGACATCCATGGGTGCGGAACCTCCAAGACGTTGAGAGGGACGAGGTGGTGCGAGATGGGCGCGAGCGGAGGCGCTGTCCCGTTGTCAGCAGGGACAGGCGCAGATGCGGTCCGGGATCATGGCCGCGACGGTGCCGATCTCACGCGTTCGGATCATTGCAGGTGCAACATCCTACTCGCGGACCATCGTGAGGAGCAACGGGCGGAGAGACAGGTTACGGGCCCGGCTCCGGCTCCACCAGACAGCCGGCGGGGCGACCCAGGAGCGCAAGCCCCTCCCGGTCGCCGGGACCCAGATCGGTCACCAGTCCGCCGGAGGGTTCCATGAGCTCCGCCTTCGACGTCACGTGGTTGAGACCCATGATGTGGCCGAGTTCGTGCAAGACGGTCGGCCCCTGGTCTCCCGGTTCGGACCATCCCGGACGGTTGGGATCTTGGACGTTCAGCACGATCCAACCGCTGACGAACTGCCGCGGATCATCCGGAGCCGTCAGCGGCCGGGCGACGGCGGAGAAGGCGTGCCCGTTCCCCGAGAACGGGATGTCGGTCTGGCCCGGCGACACCCACGCGATGACTACCGGAGCCCAACGGTTCCCGTAGCGATCGGGCTCATACGCGGGTCGGTCGCGCTGCGGGACCTCATCGGTCGACCCGTCGTACACGAAGGTGATCCCGGTCGCCGAGGAGATCCGCCGGATCGCCTCGTAGACGTCATCGATGGAACCGTCAGGCGCGGCTCCCACGTCGATCGTGTAATGGATCGGCTGGCACGGGTTCCATCGAACGGGCTTGCCGCCGATCACGGCGAGGAACTTGTAGTCGCTGCTGGACCCCTTCGGCGCGATCGTCTTCGTCGCGGTGACCCCACCCGCGATGGCGGCGGCGACCAACGCGGCGGCCACGAACGTGGCGACGAGTACCGCTCCACGGCGTCGCCGTCGTGGCGGAGGCGGGGTCCAGCCGATCTTCTCCCGGTCGAACCGCGAGCCCCCGTCGGGGCGCGGGGGGATCTGGGGTTCCGTTCCGTCCATCGTCCGACCATGGTAGGAGTAGTGCCCGCAACGGTCGGCGGTCCACGGCGCTTCGGCCCTAGTGGATCAGCCCGCGACGCTCCCGCGGGCGATACACGAAGATCGCTCGGGCCTTCAGTTCCGCGCCCGTCACAGGACCGAAGTGACGGGAGTCGGTCGATGCCGGGCCGTCGCCCTCCACCCAGAACTCATCCGGACCGAGCACCCGTTCGCCGACGCGCTCGCCGGGGAGGCCGACGAGTCGTTTGATGATCTCGTAGGCGGGGCGACCAGGATGCTCGACCACGACGACAGCCCCGCGGCGGTACGCTCGTTGCGGGACCACGACCACCCAGTCGCCCGGGAGCAGGGTGGGCGCCATCGACGGACCCTCGATCGCGACTCGAGAGGGTCGGTGTCGCAGGAAGGTCCATCCCGCGACGGCGAGGAGAGACGTCAGCCCGATCCACGCCGAGGGCGTTCTCCGACCCCGGCGGTAGGATTCGTTCCTGGGTTGGGGATCCCGAGAAGGAGGTTGTTCCATGCTCGACCGCATCCTCGCACCACGTCGAACCGTCCACGCGCACTGCGACCTTCCGTGCGGCGTCTACGATCCGGCGCAAGCTCGGATCGAGGCCGAATCGGTCAAGGCCTGCCAGGAGAAGTATCAGGGGTCGGACGATCCGATCTTCAAGGAGCGCGCGATCACGATCAAGGAGGAGCGCGCGGACCTCGTGAAGCACCACCTCTGGGTGCTCTGGACCGACTACTTCAAGCCCGAGCACCTCGAGAAGCACCCGAACCTCCACGACCTCTTCTGGAACGCCACCAAACTTGCCGGCGAGTCCAAGAAGTCCGAAGAGCCGGCGCAGGGACAGAAGCTCCTCGACGCCGTCGACGAAGTCGCGAAGGTCTTCTGGGAGACCAAGTCGTAGACGTGCGCGGGCGGGCGAGGCCGTCGGTCCTCGCCCGCCCGCACGTCGCGCCCCCTCGGCGCACGCCCCGTCTGTCTTCCGCACGAACGAGACCGCCGGCCGGGGCGGGTCTGGCGGCGCCCCGGCCAGACCGGTCTCTTGCAGCTACATCGGCACGGTCTCCGATCGCGGCACAGGGGCCGGAAGTCGGTTCGTTGGGACTGTTGGACGGATACGCGAGGCAGACCAACGGCGTGCGGTGCAGGTCATCAGCGCCCGGATCGCCGGCCCCTCTCCCCGAGAGGGCGCGGGGATGAAGGACATCGGGCTCGTCGGGGTCCCGTTCAGTGGGAAGTCGACGTTGTTCACCGCGGTGACGCACGCGGGCTCGCACGCCGGTCAGGCGAACCTCGCCGTGGTTCCCGTGCCCGATCCGCGGGTCGACGTCCTCACGCGGATGGAGCGATCGGCGAAGACCGTCTTCGCCCAGGTTCGCTTCGTCGACGTCCCGGGAGGTCTCTCGAGCGCACAGGGGGTCGCCCGGCTCCGCGAGGCCGACGCGCTCGCGGTCGTGGTGCGGTGCTTCGGGACCGGCGCGTCGCCCGCGTCGGAGCTCGCGGGCGTGCGAGCCGATCTGATGCTTGCCGACCTCGCGGTGATCGAGACCGCACTCCAGAAGGCTGAGAAGAAGGCCCGAGGAAAGCCCGGGCCGGACGCCGCCGCGCTCCACGCGGCGAAGGATGCGCTCGACGAAGAGACGCCGCTCCGATCGGCGAAGTTGTCACCCGAGGACGCGGCGGTGCTCCGCGGGTTCGCCCCGCTCACGCTCAAGCCGGAGATCGTGATCGCGAACCTCGAGGAAGGCTCGTCGGTCCCGGGCGAGCTCGGGGAGGCCGTGGGGGTCTATGCAGCGATCGAGGCCGAGGTCGCCGAGATGGAGACCGAGGAGGCGCGCGCGCTCCTGGAGGAATTCGGGGTGACGGAACCGGGGCTGGAGGCCGTGATCGCGGCCTGCTACCGGGCCCTCGACCTGATCACCTTCCTCACCACGGGCGAGGACGAGACGCGCGCGTGGGAGGTCCCCCACGGCGCCACGGCGCCCGAAGCCGCCGGCGTGATCCACACCGATCTGCAGCGCGGGTTCATCCGTGCGGAGGTGATCGGCTACGACGAACTGGTCGCGGCCGGGTCGATGGACCAGGCCAAAGCCGCTGGCAAGGTCCGCGTCGAAGGGAAGGACTACCTGGTGCAGGAAGGTGACATCCTGCACGTTCGATTCGCGGTCTAGTGACCGGTGGAGACCGTCAGCGTGACGGTCGTTTCAACGTCCGCGTGGACACCCGCCGGCGGGTCCGAAGAGATCACGACGCCAGCCGGGAGTTTCGCGGGAGCGAACACGCCAACCGCGACGAAGCCCGCCTCCTTCAGGGCGACGATCGCATCACGTTCGTCGAGACCGATCACATCCGGAACCACTCCCACGGTGACCGGCGATGGGGATGGGGGATCGGTCGGCGTCCCGATCGTGATGCCGACGGAGAAGCCTGCACTCCCCTGCGGCCACGTGCCCACGAGGATCAGCCGGAAGTACCCCGCGTAGTCCGGGAGGGTTCTCGGCGTCGCCGTAGAGGGTGATCGTCGATCCAGGGTCGATCGCTCCCTCGAAGGGTCGCCGGGGCGACGGCGAGATCGCCACGCCGGGCCAGTTCCCGTCGGTGGCGAAGAAGCGCCCCGACCGATCCTGATCGCTCAAGGAAAGGACCGGCATCGATCCGTCGCGGGGAGCTTCCAACAGGGCGGTCAGGATCGGTCCCGCAGAAGCGGGAGGGGCCTGTGCCGGGCCGGTGATCTCGATCGGGAAGTAGAACTGGACGGACCCTTGTGGCCAGGTCGCGCCGACGATCAGCACGTAACGCCCATCAGCCAGGTCGACCGCATGGATCGGGACGGAAAGCCCGAACTGCATGTTGAGAGCCATCGGGTCGGTGGAGCGTTCGACGGTCGCCTCGGCGCTCGTCAGCGTGTCATCGCCCACGATGGCGATCGGCGTGCCGCTCGGAACCTGGACGAAGTCGGCATTCGGGAATGGGGTCAGCGCGTCGGCCGTGCAGCCACTCGTCCCAACCCAGCAGTAGCGACCGATCTGTGGCTCGACGGTCCGACCCCTGAACACGAGTCTCGCGTTGGGGCCGTCGATGGATGATAGATGGAGGACGATATTCGACTCGGGGTCGGGCGAGGTCGTAGCCAACATTCCTGGGCAGCGGAACGCACCAGCTACCTGAGCCACAGCCGCGCCGAAGACGACGAACGCGACCGCCCCAGCCGCGACACGCTGCTCGCGCCGTGGCGAAGGTGGCATCCCTTCACGTCGCGGGCCGGCTGCCAAGCGAGCGCGCGTCGATGAGGGCGCATCCACGAACGTCAGCTTCTCGAGCTCTCGTTCCCAACGCTCGGGCATGTCAGTCGACCTCCTCGACTCCGAGCAGCTCACGGAGCCGCTTCCTCGCTCGATGCAGGTGCACACGCACCGTGGGTTGCGCGATCCCCATCCGGTGAGCGATCTCCTCGAGGTCCAGGTCCATCACGTGTCGCAGCACGGTCGCGGCGCGCTGGTTGGGCGAGAGCTGGCGCAGCGCGTCGGTCAGGCCCGCCAACTCCGGAGGCTGGATCGCGACATCGACCCGCGGACCACGACGTCGGTCGGCTCGCAACTCGTCGATCGCGACGCGGAACGCGACTCGATAGATCCACGCGATCGGATCGCGCAGCGCGTCACCTTGTGCGACCGCACGAGCGAACGCCTCGGCGGTCGCCTCTTCGGCCACATCGACGCGACCGCCGGTGAAGGCGTACAGCGTCCGATACACCCCGTCTCCTTCCGTGCGGAAGAGCGCGTCGAGGTCCGACGGGGACGGCAGGGCGGCTTCGCCCGGACCCTCGTCGATCAGCTCGCCATCCACCGCCCGAATCATCGCGCTCGGCTCCCAACCGTGACGTGGATAGACGGGCGAGCCTTCTCTGGCGTTTACCCGCCTCCTTGGTCGCGCGTCTCGCGAAGCTTTTCCTGGCGTTCTTGTGGTGAAACGCTCTATATTTCGAGGCATGCCGGATAGCTATCGGATCGGCGAAGCGGCGAGGCTCTTCGGCGTGCGGGTCGAGACCCTCCGGCGGTGGGAGCGCGACGGCAAGATCCGGACGTCACGCACGGCGGGTGGCCAGCGAGAGGTCCCCGCCGAAGAGGTCGCACGGCTCCTCGCCGAACGACGCGCGACCCAGCCCGCCCCTGCCCACACGAGCCGTCGCAACGCGTTCCCCGGTGTGATCACCAAGGTCACGAGGGACAAGATCTCGGCACTCGTCGAGATCCAGGCCGGGCCCCACCGCGTCGTCTCCCTCATCACCCGCGAGGCGGCCGACGAGCTCGGACTGAAGCAGGGGATGGAAGCCGTCGCAACCGTGAAGGCAACGAGCGTCATGGTGGAAGTGCAGGAGCGATGAGGAAGACGATCGCGATCGCAACCTTGCTCGTCGCGGCGGGATGCAGCGGAACGAGCAGTTCGGGCTCGGCCGCGTCTTCGGCGCTGACCGTGTTCGCGGCGTCCTCGCTCACGGCCGCCTTCGAACGGATCGGGAGCGACTTCGCGGCGGCGAACCCGGGGATCACCGTCACCTTCAACTTCGGCTCGTCGACGGATCTCGCCTCGCAGATCCAAAGCGAGGGGACGGCCGACGTGTTCGCCTCGGCGAGCGGTACCGCGATGGACGCCGTCGCGAGCGACCCGGGCGTTGCCGACAGGACCGACTTCGCGACGAACCGGCTCGTCATCGTCACGCCGCCGGACGATCCGGCAGGGATCTCGTCGATCGCCGACCTCGCGAAGCCCGGCGTGCAGCTCGTCCTCGCCGCGAAGGGTGTCCCGGTCGGTGACTACGCGCGGCAGGCGCTCACGTCGGCGGGGCTCCTGAGTGCAGCGATGCAGAACGTCGTGTCCAACGAGGACGACGACGCCAGCGTGGTCGCCAAGATCACGTCCGGGGAAGCGGACGCGGGGATCGTCTACGCCTCCGACGTCGCCACGGCCGGGAACACCGTCCGTTCGGTGACGATCCCCACCGCGGTGAACGTCGTGGCGTCCTATCCGATCGCGGTCGTTGCGGGCTCGCCGCAGACCGAGGCGGCCATGTCGTTCCTCAACGAGGTCATCGGTGTGACGGGCCAGGCCACGCTGAAAGACTCCGGGTTCGGCCCGGCGGCGTAGGACCGTGCGCGCGCGACTTCCCCTCGTGATCGTGGCGCTGGCGTCGCTCGGCGCGACCTTCGTCCTCCTCCCCGTGGTCGCCCTCTTCGTTCGGGCACCCTGGAACCGGCTCGCTGGAGCCCTGTCGGGCGTCGGCGCGTCGACGGCGCTGCGGTTGTCGATCGAGGTGTCGCTCGCGGCGACCGCGATCTCGGTCGCGGTCGGGGTGCCCCTCGCATGGGTGCTCGCCCGCGGCGAGTTCCCCGGTCGGAGCCTGCTCCGCGCGGCCGTCGTCCTGCCGATCGTGCTCCCCCCGGTCGTCGGGGGTGTGGGGCTGCTCGTCGCCCTCGGGCGGAGCGGCGTGGTCGGGCGGTGGCTCCACGACGCGCTCGGGATCCAGCTCACGTTCACGACAGCCGGGGCGGTCGTGGCCACGACCTTCGTGTCGATGCCGCTCGTCGTGCTCGCGACCGAAGCCGGGCTGCGCGGACTCGACCTCCGCTACGAACGGGCGGCGGCGGCGATGGGCGGATCGGCGTGGTACGTGTTCCGTCGGGTCACCCTGCCGATGGTCGCGCCTCAACTCGCCGCAGGCGCGGTGCTCACGTGGGCCCGCGCGCTGGGGGAGTTCGGGGCGACGATCACGTTCGCCGGGAACCTCGCCGGCCGCACCCAGACGATGCCGCTGGCCGTCTTCGAGGCGCGCCAGATCGACCCGGGCGGCGCCATCGTCCTGTCCCTGATCCTGGTCGTGGTCTCGGTCTCCGTGCTGGTCGCGCTTGGCGGCCGGCTCACGGGGCTCCGCTGAGGGCGCCTCGGTGGTGCTCGAGGCGGAGATCGAGGTTCGCCGCGGCGACGTGACCGTCGCCGCGGCCTTCTCCGCCGGCGACCGCGAGACCGTCGGGCTCCTGGGTCCGAACGGCGCCGGGAAGACGACCATCGTCGAGACGATCGCGGGGCTCGTCCCGGCCGCGAGCGGCAGGATCCTGCTCGATGACGAGCCGATCCACGACCTGCCGCCCGAGCGGCGTCCGATCGGGATCGCGTTCCAGGACGGCGTGCTGTTCCCGCATCTCAGCGTGATGGAGAACGTGGCCTTCCCGGTGCGAGCGCGCGGCGCGCGATCGCGCGCCGCGCGCGAGCGCGCCTTCGAGCTCCTCGAGTGGCTCGCGCCCGGGATCGACCCGGGTGCGAAGCCGGGAACGCTGTCCGGTGGCGAGCGCCAGCGGGTGGCGCTCGCGCGCGCCCTCGCCGGGACGCCGCGGGTCCTGATCCTCGATGAGCCGCTCTCGGCGGTCGACGTCTCGGCGCGCGCCGAGCTCCGCGCCCTCCTGCGCCGGACGCTGCGCGGTTTCGCTGGTCCCCGTCTGCTCGTCACCCACGACCCCGTCGAGGCGATGACGCTCGCGGACCGCGTCGTCGTCCTGGAGAGCGGCCGGATCACCCAGACCGGCACGCCCGACGAGATCCGCGACGCACCGCGAACGCGGTACGCCGCGGATCTCGTCGGGATGAACCTGTTCGCCGGCCGGCTCACACCGCTCGAGGCCGGGGCGGGCGCGCTGGAGACCGCCGACGGCGTCGTGACCGTTCCCTGGCCAGAGGGAAGGGCCGTCGGGCCTATCGACGATGTGCTCGCGACCCTGGCGCCGGCCGACGTGGCGTTGCATGCCGTCCGACCCGAGGGATCTGCCCGCAACGTGGTTCACGGCGTGGTGGACGAGGTGGCGATCCTCGGCGATCGAGCACGGGTGCGCCTCAACGGCTCGCCGCGGCTCGTCGCCGAGATCACGACCGGGTCGGTCGCGCGCATGGCGATCCGGAGCGGAGGCGCGGTGTGGGCGTCCTTCAAGGCGGTCGAGATCCATCTCATGGTCGAACGAGGTCCAACCGATACCCTGTAACCGTGAAGACCGAGGCCGAGCGCACGGCGCTCAAACGGGCGCCTGATGCGAAGGCGACCGGTGAGCGCCACAGGAATCCGATCCTCCGCTTCCTCGGCGAGCTGCCCGGGCTCGTCATCATGGCCCTCGTCCTGGCCATCCTGATCAAGACCTTCCTCTTCCAGGCTTTCTACATCCCGAGCGCCTCCATGGAACCGACGCTGCACGGATGCACGGGGTGCAGCGGCGACCGGGTGCTGGTGACCAAGCTTCCCTACTACTTCGGCGACCCCAAGCGAGGCGACATCATCGTGTTCGAGGATCCCGACCCGGCGAAGCGGCCGGATCGCGGCCTGATCGGCGGGTTCACCCATTGGCTCTTCCAGGCCGTCGGGGTGCAGAAGCCCGACAACGAGGACTTCATCAAGCGCGTGATCGGCTTACCCGGCGACACCGTCTGGGCGAAGCACGGCAAGGTGTACGTCAACGACATCGCCATCGCGGAGCCGTACCTGCCGAAAGGACTGAAGACACGAGATTTCCCGAGAACGAAGGTCCCCAAAGACTCGTACTTCGTGATGGGAGACAACCGTTCGAACTCGGACGACTCGCGATTCGGGCTCGGGTTCATCCCGCGCGACGCGATCATCGGCAAGGCCTTCTTCCTCGTCTGGCCGCCGTCACGATGGACCACGCTTTAAGAGCCGGGTCCGCGGGTACGCTGCGCGCATGGGGCGGAAAGGGATCTCGCCGACGGAGTTCGTCTCGCTGATCCCGAACGTGGTCCTGCTCTTCAAGGACTTGCTCAAGGATCCTCGGGTGCCGCGGAGCAGCAAGGCGCTCCTCGTGGGCACCATCGCTTACATCGTCTCCCCGATCGACCTGATCCCCGACTTCGTACCCTTCATCGGTGCCGTGGATGACGCCCTCCTCGCCGCGCTGGTGTTGCGCCACTTCGTTCGCCGCGCGGGCCCCGAGGTGATCCGCGGCCACTGGCGCGGGGATCCCGCCAGCCTCGACCGCCTCAGTCGCGCCGCGGGCGTATCGCTCTCGTAGCTGGAGGATCCTCAGCCGGCGAGGCCGTGCTCCTTCGCCCACGCGTCCAGCAGGACGAGAGCCTCGTCCTCGGAGATCGGGCCGCGCTCCATCCGGAGATCCAGCAGATGCGCGAGCGCTTCCCCGACGAGGGGACCCGGCGACACCCCGAGGCGCTCCATCACCTGGAGCCCATCGAGCGGTGGGCGGATCGCTTCGAGGTTCTCCTGCTCCGCGAGGGCCGCGATCCGCTCCTCGAGCTCGTCCTGCAACGCTGCGAACCGGCGTGCGCGATCGGCGTTGCGGGTCGTGACGTCCGCGCGCGTGAGCTGGTTGAGCCGGTCGAGGAGCGGCCCGGCATCACGGACGTAGCGTCGAACCGCCGCGTCGGTCCATCCCTCCCCGTACCCGTGGAAGCGGAGGTGGAGCTCGATCAGCGTGCAGACGTCGTCGATGACGGCGTGGGGATACCGGAGCGCGGTCAGCCGCTCTTTGGCCATCCGCGCGCCGACGATCTCGTGGTGATGGAAGCTCACCCCTCCGGGGGTGATCTGACGCGTCTTCGGCTTGCCGATGTCGTGGAGCAACCCGGCCAGCCGCAGGATCAGGTCGGGCTCGCACCGCTCCACGACCGCGTAGGTGTGGCGGAGCACATCCTTGTGCTGGTGGACGGGATCCTGCTCGAGCTGCAGGGCCGGCAGCTCCGGAAGGAAGATGTCGGCGAGGCCCGTATCCACCAGCAGCGATAGACCCTTCGCCGGATGGTCGCCCACGAGCAACTTGTCGATCTCCGCCTGCATCCGTTCGACGGCCACGATGTCGAGGCGATCGCGCATCGAGCGGATCGCTTCGAGGACGCGCCCGGCTGGCACGACGTCGAGCTGCGCCACGAACCGCGCGGCGCGGATCATCCGCAACGGATCGTCGGAGAAGGCGATCGCCGGATCCGTCGGGGTGTCCAGGGCGCGCGCCGCCAACGCCGTCACCCCACCGTACGGGTCGATCAGCTCGCCGCCGGGAAGCCGGACAGCCATCGCGTTGATCGTGAAGTCGCGTCGGCCGAGATCGGTCTCGATGTCCTTTCCGAAGGTGACCGCCGGCTTCCGGTGTTGCTCGGCGTAGACCTCCTGGCGGAACGTCGTGATCTCAACGAGCTTCCCATCCTTCAACGCCCCCACGGTGCCGAACCGCACGCCCACGAAGTACCGACGGTCCGCCCAGCCGTGAAGCACCTTCGTGGTCTCGGTCGGGTGAGCGCTCGTAGCGAAGTCGAGATCGCTCCCGTCCCGTCCCAGCAACAGGTCGCGGACGCTGCCGCCCACGAGGTACAGCTCGTGGCCGGCGTCGGCGAACCGGGCACCGAGCTCGATCGCGAGCTCGGGGACGTCGAGGGCTGCGCCGGACGAAGGATCGGCCATGACGGGCACGAGGATAGTCGGGGCCGAGCGCGCTACCGTGCTGTCCGTGCCCGTCTGGCTGGGGTTCATCTGGACATCGCCGAACACGCTGATCGGTCTGTTGGCCGGGCTCCTGACGTTCCAGCGCCCGTCGGTGCGAGCAGGCATCGTGCTCTTCGACCGCACCCCGAGAGGGCTCACGTGGCTGATGCTGCGAGCCGATCGGGTGGCGATGACGATCGGCTTCGTCGTCGTCTCGGCACGCCGCGTCGAAGGCAACCTTCTGGCTCACGAGCGGCACCACGTACGGCAGTACTGCGCCTGGGGACCGCTGTTCATCCCCGTCTACCTGTTGTTGGCGATCCCGTACGGCTACCGGCGGCATCCCATGGAGCTCGCCGCACAGCGGGCGGCCGGGGAGACCGACGATCAGGGACGGGTCAGAACGGCATCCCGGCGGTCTGGTCGTTGCTGAACGCGGACTTGCGATCCAGGACGCCCGCGAGCTGCAGGTCGAAGTCGTGCGGACTCGTCGCGGTTCGCCGAGCCTCCTCGACCCCCACGAGCCCCTCCTTCACGAGACCCACCAACGCCTGGTCGAACGACTGCATCCCGTAGTAGCCGCCCTCGGCGATCACATCGACGATCGAGTCGGTCTGATCGGGATCCACGATGCGGTCGAAGACCCGCCCCGTGTTGACCAGGACCTCGACCGCTGGCACGCGCCCCTTGCCGTCGGCCTTGGTGACCAGCCGCTGCGAAACGATCCCGCGGAGCGCGCCCGCGAACGACGTCCTGACCTCTTTCGCCTGCTGGGGCGGGAACAGGTCCAGGACCCGGTTGATCGTCTCCATGCAGTCGATCGTGTGCAGCGTCGAGATCACGAGGTGGCCCGTCTCCGCGGCCTGGATCGCCGACAGCGCCGATTCGGCGTCCCGGATCTCTCCGACGAAGATCACGTCCGGGTCCTGCCGGACGACGTGCTTCAGCGCGGCCTGGTACGAACCGGTGTCGATCCCGACCTCGCGCTGCTGGATGATCGAGAGCTCGTCGTCATGCACGACCTCGATCGGATCTTCGATCGTCACGATATGGGCGCGACGTGACCGGTTGATGTGGCCGATCATCGACGCGATCGTCGTGGTCTTCCCCGTTCCGGTCGGTCCCGTGATCAACACCAGACCACGAGGACTGTCGGCCAGCGTCCGCATCACGACGGGGAGCCGGAGCTCTTCGAACGTTGGGATCTCGGAGCGGACACGACGGACCGCGAGCCCGACCAGCCCTCGTTGGCGGAACACGTTGATCCGGAAGCGACCGACGCCTTGCAGCGTGTAGCCGATGTCCGCTTCGTTGGTCGTCTCGAACTCGCGTCGCTTGTGCTCGCTCATGACCGCCAGGGCGAACGCGTCCGCATCCTCCGACGTCAGCTCGCTGAAGGGCGCCGGCTGGAGGTCCCCGTCCACCCGGAGGAACGGCACGTTGCCGACCTTCAGATGGAGGTCGCTCGCGCCCCGCTCCACGGTGTGCCGAAGCAGCTCGTCGATATTCATCCCGGCTTCCGTTTCGGCACGATCGCCCCCGAGCCTGAGCGGCGAGCCCCTCAGGGCTACTATCCGCACGTCATGGCCGGTGAAGACATCCCCGCGGGCTCCGACGAACCGCCGCCGCGGAAGCGGCGGCGGCGGCGGAGACCGAAACCGAAACCGGCCTCGCCGGCGGGAGGGTCCCAGCAGGGCGGGACGGGGGCGAAGCCGACATCGGGGACCAGATCCGGCCGGGGGAAGAAGCCCGACGCCGTCTCTCGGAACGCCGCCGCCAGATCGTCGAAGGCCAAAGGAGCATCCAAGAAGAAGTCCTCGGCGAAGGCCACGTCCCGCCGGCGGATCCCAACCCAGCGCGAGGTTTCCGCCGGCGGGGTCGTCTACCGGGGAGCGGGCGAGGACATCGAGGTCGTCCTGGCCTCGCGACGAACCCGCCGCGGTGACCTCGCGTGGGGGCTCGCGAAGGGCGGGATCGAACCCGGGGAATCGCGAGAAGACGCGGCGGTGCGCGAGGTGCGGGAGGAGACCGGTCTCGACGCGACGATCGAGGCGGACCTCGGCGACACGAAGTACATCTACGTCTGGGAGGACGTCCGGATCCGCAAGCGGGTGCACTTCTTCCTGATGCGGCACGTCGGCGGTGACGCAGACGATCGAGACGACGAGATGGAGGAGATCCGCTGGTTCCCGCTGGAGCGGGCGCTGAAGCGGGCGGCGTACCGCGGTGAGCGAGAGGTCCTCGCTCGCGCCGCGGAGCTCTTGCGGTGACGACCGAGCATATCGTCCTCGGCGTCGCGATCGGGGTCGCGGCGGGCATCCTGTCGGGCCTGTTCGGCGTCGGCGGCGGCATCGTCACCACCCCCGCGATCCAGGAACTCATGGGCGGGCCGCCGTACATCGCGGTCGGTACCCCACTTCCGGTGGCGATCCCGACCGCCGTCGTGGGGGGATACACCTACGCTCGGGCCCGCGAGGTGAGCTGGCGAGCAGTCCGATTCGCCGCGATCCCGGGGATCGCGGGCGCGGCCGCGGGCGCGTGGCTGACGTCACTGATCGACCCGCACTGGTTGCTGCTCGTCACCGCCGGGCTGATCGCGTGGCAGGCGGTGCGCATCGGACGCTCGAGCACGTACCGGATCCGCCCCCGTGGCTCGACCCCCGGCTGGCAGTACACCGTGTTGGGCGGCTTCACCGGCCTGGTGTCCGGACTGCTCGGGGTGGGAGGAGGCATCGTCTTCGTCCCGCTCGTCACGACGATGCTCGGGATGCCTCTGAAGCGTGCGCTCGGCACGTCCCTGGTCCTCATCGCCATCATCGCGATCCCGGGGACGATCGTGCACGCCCTCCTCGGCCACATCGACTGGGGGATCGCCTTCGTGTTGATGCTCGGCGTCATCCCGGGTGCTCGGATCGGGGCGAGCATCGCGCTGGGGACCCGGGAGCGCACCCTCCGCGTCATGGTGGGCTCGTTCCTGTTGGTGGTCGCCGTCGTCTACGGGGTCGCGGAGATCGCGCGGCTGGCGAGGGGCTGAGACGAGCCCCGTTAGGATGCGCACCGTGGAACGAGCCGTCCGTGCGCTGCTCGTGATCGCCATCCTCGCCTTCATCGTGCCGTTCGGTCTGCCGGCTCCCGCGCAGAGCACGGCCGTTTCGCTGACCCTGCTGAGCCAATCTCCGTGGAGCGCGCGCTACGGCGATCCCCGCCTCACGGTCTCGATCGTCGCGACGAACTTCGGCACCACGGCGTTCGGACATCTATCCGTCGGCATCTCGATCGGCCCTCACTACGAGACGGTCGTCGGGTACGAGTCATCCTTGGAGGAGGGACCATCCTCGACGGTGTTCCAGACCGTGCAGCCGGTCCAAGGACGTCTCGAACCGAACACGTCGACCACGTTGAAAGCCAGCATCGATCTGTCGAAGGTGACCGGGATCGATCAGACCGACAACCAGGTCTATCCGGCGCGCGTGGACGTGCGATCGAACGGCTCCGTGCTCGCGTCGCTCACGACCCCTGTCCTGTACTTCATCCGGCGGCCGGAAGCGCCGATGCTCCTGTCGTCGTGGATCGAGCTCGCACCGACGATCGCGTTCGGTCCCGACGGCCGGCTCGTCGACACGGGGTTCCCGCGGCACTGGTCGATCAGGCGCAGCGAGCAGCGGCCGGTTACACCTTGACGGACGGGACGGTCGTGCCCAAGGGCACGGACGGCGCCGCCAGCGCCGCAGGATTCCTCGACTCGCTCTCGAACGCGGTGGACGGGCCAGGCGTTCGAACGGTGGCCACCCCCTTCGCCGGCCCGACGATCCCTTCGATGCTTGCGAGCGGGCAGCTCCACGATCTCGACGAGCAGCGGGCGCTCGGCCTCGAGACGTTGCAGTCATTGACGGGAACGACGCTCCCGACGGACGTCGCGCGGCCTCCTTCCGGCTCGCTCTCCGACGACGCGATCGGTTGGCTCGAGGACTCCGGCGCCAGGACCGTCCTCGCCAACGCCGACACGGTCGAGCGGCCGATGCAGGCGGACGGGACGAATCCCGCCCCGACCGCGACGGTGAGCGCTCCCGACGGTTCTCCCGTGACGGTCGTCCTGCCCGATCCGGGCGTCGAAGGGCTCCTGGGTCGGCCCGACCTCGTGGAAGACCCCGTCCGGGCTGCCCAGGCCGTCCTCGGCGAGCTCGCGGTGATCTGGAAGGAAGCGCCCGTGCCGGAGGCGCCGCACGTTCGGGGGATCGCGCTCGCGCTTCCTTCAACCCTGCCGCCCGGGATGTGGGCGCCGATGCTCGGCCGGCTACAGGGCACCCCCTTCCTGCGCCTCACGGATGCGGGGACGTTCGCGACCAGCGTCAACCCGCAAGGTGACCCCGCGGTGCTCCGTTCGCCGGACGCTTCCTCCTTCCCGGCGTCATATACGGAGCAGATCAGGGAGCAACAGCACCGCGTCGCCACCTACCGCTCGATGCTGACCCAGGCGAGCCCCGTGCCCGATGAGCTCACCCGCGAGATCTACTACGCGGAGTCGGCGCAATACGTCTCGGACTGGGAGGCCGGGACGTCGTGGCTGAACGCCGTCGCCGCGACGACGCAACAAGCTTTCGACAGCGTCAAGCCGCAGGTCGGTCAGGGCTTCACGTTCACCTCCGGGGAAGGGACGATCCCGATCCTCATGGGTGACCCCGGCCCGATCCCGCTCCGGGTGACGGTCGAGCTGCAGTCGTCACAGTTCGACTTCCCCGACGGGTGGCAGCGGGAGGTGGTCCTCGAGCGACCCGATCAGGTCGTGAGCTTCCGCGTGATCGCGAAAGCGGCCGGGCAGAACCCTATCCTCGTCGACGTCATCGCACCGAATGGCGATGAGATCGGCGACCCCCAGGCCATCGTGGTTCGCTCGACCGCGGTCAACCATATCGCCCTGCTCGTGACGCTCGCTGCCGCCGGCGTGCTGGCGCTGCTGTACTCGCGGAGGTGGTGGTTCCGGCGGACGAAGGTCTCGAGCTGACGCCGGTCGTATCCGACGCGGTGGACTCACGGGAGGCCACCGTCCGGAGCGCGGCCGTGATGTCGGGCGGCACGCTGCTCTCCCGAGTCACCGGCTTGCTCCGGGTGACGGTGACGCTGGCGGCGCTCGGTTTCACGGTCGTGTCGGACGGCTACAACGCGGCGAACACCACCCCCAACATCATCTACGAACTGGTGCTCGGCGGGATCCTCACGAGCATCTTCGTGCCCGCGCTCGTCGGCCGCGCCAAGGATCGCGGACGCGAAGCCCAGTTCGAAACGGCGAACCGCTTCCTGACGATCGCCCTGGTTCTGCTCACCGGCGTCGCCGTCGCGGGTGCGGTGGCCGCCCCGTGGATCATGCGCCTGTACCTCGGCAGCGTCGACGATCCGATCCGCCGCGTCCAAGAGGTCGAGCTCGGAACGTTCTTCCTCCGTTGGTTCATGCCGCAGATCGTGTTCTACGGGCTGGGCGCCATCGCCGGCGGTCTTCTCACCGCGAACCGCCGGTTCGCCGCGCAGATGTATGCACCCGTGCTGAACAACCTTGCCGTGATCGCGACGATGTTCGCCCTCATCGCGATGCGCGGGACGACACCCCCGCAGGTCGAGACGCTCACGCTGGCCGAGAAGACGCTCCTGGGCGCGGGCACGACGCTCGGCGTCCTCGCGATGACCGCCGCCTTGTGGCCGGCGCTCCGCCGGATCGGTTTCCGCTGGCGGCTCCGCTGGGATTGGCGCCACGAGACCGTCCGCCAGCTCTTCCATCTCGCACGATGGGTCGTGGTCTACGTCGTAGCGAATCAGGTCGCGTACCTCATCATCATCCGGCTCGCCAGCAGGATCTCGGCCGGCGCGTACACGGCCTACTCACAGGCGTTCGTGTTCTTCTCGCTCCCCCATGCGATCGTCGCGGTCTCCATCTTCACGGCGCTGATCCCCGGCATGGCCGAACGATGGACGGGCGAGGATCGTTCGGGTGTCCGCGACCTGTTCTCCCGAGGATCTCGCGACACGATGATCGTGATGATCCCGGCGGCGGCCGGCTACGTCGTCCTCGCCGGACCGATCGTCGCGTTGCTCGCGGGCCACGGGGCCGTGCGCGGAGTGGAGCTGCCGATCCTGGCGCGCACCCTCGCGGGGTTCGCGATCGGTCTGCCGTTCTTCTCGGCCTTCCAGCTGATGACCCGCACCCTGTACGCGATGCGCGACTCCCGAACGCCGGCCGTCGTCAACATCGGGGTCGCCGTCGTGAACATCGGAGCGGACCTGCTGCTCGCGTTCACGTGGCACCGCGGGGTGACCGGGCTCGCCCTCGGCCACGCCGTCTCCTACGTCTTCGGATCCGCCGTGTTGTTCGTGATCGTGCGGCGGAGGCTCCGGGGTGCCGACGAGCGGAGGATCGGCGTGACGATCGCCAAGACGCTGGGGGCGGCGGGGGTGACGGCCGCGGCGGCCTTCGGCGCGGCGGCGGCTGTGGACATCGCGTTGAACGTCGAAGGGACCCTCGGCCGGCTCATCCAGGTGACGACCGGGGTTGCTGCGGGGGTGCTTGTGTTCCTCGCCTGCGCCCTTATCTTCGGGATCCACGAGGTCGATGAAGTGAAGGTGGCGCTCCTCGGCCGGATGCGCCGCGGGGCGTGATGGAGACCGGGATGCGAGGAAGCCTGCGGCGCGTGCACCGCGAACAATCCGGCTTGGTCGGGAAGATCATCGTGGTCTGGTTGGTTTTCGTGGCGGTCCTGGGCATCTTCGCGATCGACGCAGCGTCGGTCCTGTTCACCAAGTTCCGTCTGTCGGACGCTGCCGCGACGGCGGCATCGACCGCCGTTTCGACCTACGAGAGCGATCGGGATGTCACCGCCGCGTGCAACGCCGCCGAGCTCTCCGTCCGGCAGTCCGATCCCGATGCCGTGATGGCGAAGGCCTGGTGCAAGGTCGACACCTCGTCGGGTGACGTCACGATCACGCTCCGGAAGACCGCGAGCACGGTCATCGCCGGGCGGTTCTCGTTCACCAGGGATCTCACGAAGGTCGTTCAGCAGGAAACCGCGGAGCCATCCTCGTTGTAGCGTGCGCTCGTGGGCCCGCCCGAGCGCGATGAGGAGTTGGTCCGCCGGTTCCTCCTCGGAGACGCCGACGCCTTCGAGCGGCTCGTCGAACGGCATCGCCAACGCGTGTACAACCTCTGTCTCCGCATCCTTGGCGATCCGGAGGACGCCGCCGACGCCGCACAGGACACCTTCCTCTCGGTCCTCACGAAGCTCCGGCAGTTCCGCGGCGACGCGGCATTCACGACGTGGATGCACCGCGTGACCGTCAACGCCTGCCACGACCTCTCCCGGAAGCGGCGGCGGCAGCCGCTGCTCCGGTTGGCGGGTGACCAGGATCTGCCGGAAGCGGAGCTGGGGCCGCCCGTGCCCGACCACGCGGAGGAGATGGCCGGAACGCTCGACGCTGTCGCCGCGCTCAAAGCGGTTCCGGAAGAGTTCCGGGTGGCCCTCGTCCTCGCGGAGCTCCACGACCTGGCGTACGAGCAGATCGCGAAGGTGCTCGACGTCCCGATCGGAACGGTGAAGTCCCGGGTGCATCGGGGCCGGGTTGCCCTCGCACGCGCGATGGGCAGCAGCACTCGGGAACCTGAAGCGCCGTTCAGAGCGTCCGAGGAGCAGCCATGAGTCATCCGGATGCGCTCCTCGCGGAATACGTCGACGGCGCGCTCGCCGAAGGCGAGCGCGCCGTCGTCGAACACCACCTCGACGCATGCGAACGTTGCCGGGAAGAGGTGGCGCTCGCGCGAGCGGCACGCTCGGCCCTCGCCTCGGTGAGCGAGGTACCGGCGCCGGGCGACCTCGGCGAGGCGGCGATCGCGGAAGCGAGACGGCGAGCGGCCGGCGAGCCGGGAGCGGCAGCGCCGTCGGGGAAGCCCGGGTGGTACCGGTGGGCCGGCGCCGCCGCCGGGATCGCCGCCGCGCTCCTGCTCCTCACGCTCGTCCTGCCGCACGTCGGCACGGAGCCAGCGCGCGAGGCCGCCGGGGGCGCGGCCGCGCAGAGCGCGGCCGCGCCCGCCACCGCCGTGGAGGCGCAGAACGTCGATTACGACCTCGCGGGCGTCGAGGCGCTCGCCACGTCCTACCGCGGCGGAGCGGACGCGACGTTCGCACCCAACCAACCAGGGACGCAGGCTCCCGAGGCAACGGGCGTCACGAGCGCGCGACGGATCCCGTTCGCCGACGCCGTCGCATGCCTGGATCGTGCCTTCACGCCGGCCACCGGATCGCAGGGTCTTCCGGGACAGCTCGTCCGCGTGATCCAGGCTCGGTTCCGGGGGACGCCGGCGATCCTCGGCGTCTACCTGATCGGCCCCGGGGCTGGGCAGCCGACAGACATCGTCCGGGTCCTCGTGGCATCGAGCCGAGGCTGCACGATCCTCACGTCGACGCAGGCCACCACCTGACCTTCGGGAATAGGCGGGCGTTCCGCCCTATGGGAGGATGCGCAAGCAGTGGACGACCTGCGGAACGTGATCGTGATCGGCTCGGGGCCGGCCGGGTTCACGGCCGCCCTGTACGCCGCGCGAGCGAACCTCGCGCCCCTCGTCCTGAAGGGTCTCGAGGCGGGCGGTCAGCTGATGTTGACGACGGACGTGGAGAACTATCCGGGCTTCGCGGACGGACTCCTCGGCCCCGAGCTGATGGATCAGATGGAGAAGCAAGCCGCGCGGTTCGGCGCGGAGATCCTCCCGGTCCATGTCACCGACGTCGACCTGTCGGAACGACCGTTCGTCGTGCGAGCCGGCGACCAGGAGTGGCGAGGCCGCACGATCATCGTGGCGACGGGTGCGACGGCGAGGTGGCTCGGCGTCCCGGGAGAGGAGAAGCTCCGAGGCCGCGGCGTCTCCGCCTGCGCCACCTGCGACGGTTTCTTCTTCCGCGATCGTGAGCTCGTCGTGGTCGGCGGGGGCGACACCGCGATGGAGGAGGCAACCTTCCTCACGAAGTTCGCGAGCAAGGTCACGATCGTCCACCGGCGCGACGACTTCCGCGCGTCGAAGGTGATGTCGGCGCGCGCGCTGGCCAACCCGAAGGTCGACGTGATCTGGAACACGACGGTCGCGGAGGTCCACGGTGACGACGCCGTATCGGGGGTCACACTGAACGATGTCCGCACCGACCGGTCACGGACCTTCGCCGCCGACGGCCTGTTCGTCGCGATCGGACACGATCCGAACACCGCCCTGTTCCGGGGCAAGCTCGCACTCGACGACGAGGGCTACGTCACGGTCGCCGAGCCCCGGACGGCGACGAGCGTGCCGGGGGTCTTCGCGGCGGGCGACGTGACCGACCGGATGTACCGGCAGGCCGTGACGGCTGCCGGGCAAGGGTGCAAGGCGGCGATCGATGCCGAGCGCTTCCTCGAGGATGAGGCCCACGGCCGCTGACGGAATGCGCGACCGGCCGGCAGGCGTTCTGGGAGCGTAGGGGTGGGTTCCTGCGGTCGCGCAGGGGCCACCGAACGAAGGAGAACGGAACGAACATGGCCAACATCGGAACGGTCACCGAAACGGATTTCCAGGCACAGGTCCTCGACTCCGAGACCCCGGTCCTCGTGGACTTCTGGGCGGAGTGGTGCGTCCCGTGCCACATGGTCTCCCCCGTCGTGGAGGAGATCGGGAACGAGAAGGGCGAGACCCTCAAGGTGGCGAAGCTCAACATCGACGAGAACCCGCAAGCCACGCGCACCTACGGCGTGATGTCGATCCCGTCCCTCATCCTGTTCAAGGGCGGGCAGGAGGTTGCCCGCGTCATCGGTGCGAAGCCGAAGGACGCGATCCTCCGGGATCTCGCGCCGCACCTGTAAACCCCCTGCGGACCCCCCCGCGTTTGCGGGGCACCCGGTCGAGTCGCAGACTCGTGGCGTGAGCGTCTTCCGTAGCGGCGATCAAGGGTCCGAGGTCCTGGACGTCCAGCAGCGGCTGGCGGCCCTCGGGTACGCCCTGGCACCCGGTGAGCTGGCGGGGTGGTTCGGACCCTCTACGGAAGCCGCCATCCGCGCGTTCCAAGACCTCCGTCATCTCCGGGTCGACGGTCTGGTGGGCCCGGACACGTGGATGCAGCTCGTCGAAGCAGGGTTCCGGCTCGGGGACCGAACGCTGTACCTGCACGCGCCTCCGTTCCGAGGAGACGACGTCCGCGAACTGCAACGCAAGCTCAACGCGCTCGGGTTCGACGCCGGCAAGCAGGACGGGGTCCACGGCCAACGGACCGACCTGGCGGTGCGCGAGTTCCAACGCAACGTCGGCGAGGAACCCGACGGCATGGTGGGGCTGCACACGATCGCGACCATCCAGCGGATGCGGCCCCTCGAAGACGTGCCGAGCCGCGCGGTCGTGCGCGAGGTCGAGGAGCTGCGCGGCATGCGCGGCTCGATCGCAGGGAAGGTCATCGTGATCGACCCCGGGGACGGACCCGCCGACGGCCCCGCCGAGGTTCGGGTGGCGATGGCAGCGTCGGTCGCGCAAGAGCTGGCGGGTCTCGGTGCGAAGCCCGAGATCCTGCGCGGCCACACCGATGCGCCGTCCGACCGCGCTCGAGCGGCGAACGAGCTCGGCGCATCGCTCTGCGTATCCGTGCACCTCGGCGGCGGGGTTCCCGAGGCGAGCGGTCCGACCTGTTCCTATCGCCGCGGCCGGCTCCAGCGCCTGACCGTCGGCATGCTCAGGGAGACGAGGATGCCTGCCGTGCAGGTCGAACCGCTGGTTACGACGAACGAACTCGAGGCTTCCTTGATCGACGACGAGGGGTTCCCGCCGCGCGTCGCCCGCGCGGTCGCGGGCGGCGCGCGGCGCTTCTTCGGCTAGGTGTCTCGACGCGCGCGACGATCGCGCGCCCGCCCCAGCAAGGCGAGTAACGCTCCGAGCATGCTGCCCAGCACGATCGCTTGGACGGCGCGACGGGTCTCGCCGGGTGGCTCAGAGTGCCCGAACATCGACCGCTAGGCTACCGACATGCGTGCGTGCGTGATGATCGAAGGTCAGCAGGGTGTCACGTGGCGAGATTGGTGCGCGCTCGCAGATGCGTGTGAACGGCTCGGCTTCGAAGGGCTGTTCCGCTCCGACCACTACTTCAGCGCGCGAGGGGTTTCGGGCCGCGGCGCCACCGATGCATGGACGTTGCTCGGCGGGCTCGCCGCGCGCACGTCACGGATCCGGCTCGGGACGTTGGTGTCGCCTGTGACCTTCCGCCCACCGGCGCTGCTCGCGAAGGCGGCCACGACCGTCGACGAGATCAGCGAGGGCCGCGTCGAGGTCGGGATGGGCGCGGGCTGGTGGGAGGAAGAACACACGCAGTTCGGCTTCCCGTTCTTCGACGTCCATGAGCGCTGGGCACGGCTGGAGGAAGCGGTGCCCATCGTGCACGGCCTGTGGACGCAGGAGCGGTTCTCCTTCGAGGGGACGTACTACCGGCTGCACGACGCCGAGTTCCTCCCGAAGCCGGTGCAGCATCCACACCCGCCGCTCATCCTCGGCGGGAAGGCGGTCGGAGCGCGGATGCAACGGTTGATCGGCCGGTACGCGGACGAGTTCAACACGGTCGGCGGGCTGCCCGAGGAGGTAGCCGGGCGCTTCGCCCGGGCGCGGGACGGGTTCGAGTCGGAAGGGCGTGATCCTTCGTCGCTCGTCACGTCCTTGATGACCTGGTTCTTCGTCGGGACGACGGAGGACGAGTACCTCGAGAAGCTCCATCGGGCGCACGCGATCGATCCGGACGCAGGACCGTTCGAGGACTATCGGGCCGAGATCGAACGCGACTGCATCGTCGGGTCGAGCGACCGAGCGGCCTCCCGCCTCCGCGAGTACGCGGCGGCGGGCGTCCAACGCATCTTCCTGAACCATGAGCTCTACGACGACCTCGAGATGCTCGAGGTCGTCGCCACCGACGTGCTCCCGCAGATCGATCCCTAGGATCGATCTGCTCGCGGTCCTCGGTCGGGCCGAACACGGATGCTAGGCTGACCGTCTTCCTTCGATCCCCATGGCCGAGTTCTCCATCGATCGCTTCGTCGACCGCTACGCCGAACGGACCTCCGGCATGTCCGCATCCGAGGTCCGGGCGCTCTTCGCCGTGGCTGCCCGCCCCGAGGTCGTTTCGCTCGCGGGTGGGATGCCTTACGTCGAAGCACTTCCTGCCCAGGAGGTCTTGGAGGTGGCGACCCAGGTCCTCCGCGATCACGCACCGATGGCGTTGCAGTACGGCGGAGGCCAAGGACAGCTCGCGCTGCGTGATCGCGCGGTCATGCTCATGGCCGAGGAGGGCGTGGAGGCCGACCCGGACGACGTCGTGATCACGACGGGCGCCCAACAAGCGCTCGATCTCCTCGGGAAGATCTTCATCGACCCGGACGACACGATCGCCGTGGAGGCGCCGGCGTACGTCGGCGCGCTCACCGCCTTCGCCGCGTACCAACCGCGGTTCCTCACGATCGAGCTCGACGACGAAGGGATGATCGTCGAACAGCTGGAACAGGCCATCGTCCGTGGTGAGCGGCCAACGTTCGTCTACACGGTTCCCAACTTCGGCAATCCCGCCGGGGTCACGATGTCACGACGCAGGCGCGAGCACCTCGTGGCGCTCTGTCGCGAGACCGGGATCCCCATCGTCGAGGACAACCCCTACGGGCTGCTGCGGTTCGAAGGTGAGCCGTTGCCCTGCCTGCGGTCGCTCGACCCTCGCAACGTGATCTACCTGGGCACGGTCTCGAAGACGTTCTCCCCGGGCGTGCGGGTGGGATGGGCGCTGGCTGATCCCTCGGTGATCCAGCGCCTCGTCCTCGCTAAGGAGGCGGCGTACCTCTGCGCTTTGAACCTCACGATGCTCATGACCGAGCGATGGTTCGCCGCCGAAGGCCGCTGGAGGTCGGCGCTGACCGGGCTGATCGATACGTACCGGGCGCGACGGGACGCGATGCTCGATGCCCTCGCGGAGCAGTTCCCGGGCACGGCCTCGTGGACCCATCCATCCGGCGGCTTCTACGTCTGGGTCAGCCTCCCGACGTGGTCCGATACGACGGCGATGCTCGCAGCCGCCGTGGAACGACGGGTCGCGTACGTCCCCGGCACGGCGTTCTATCCCGATGGGCGAGGTGCGGATCGGATGCGGCTCGCCTATTGCTATCCGACCGAGGACCGGATCCGCGAGGGAGTCGCGCGGCTCGCCACGCTCCTCGAGGACGACGA
>VAYF01000275.1 GCA_005883885.1 Actinomycetota bacterium
CGTGACAGCCGCTGGGCCTCGTCGATGATGTAGACCTTCTCGCGACCGACCATCGGCGCGGTCGGGGCCTTCTCGCGGAGCTCCCGAGCATCGTCGACCCCACCGTGGGACGCGGCGTCGATCTCCACCACGTCCACGTGCGTTCCCTCGCGGATCGCAACGCACTGCTCGCAGACGTTGCACGGCTCCGCGGTGGGAGCGTTCACGCAGTTGACCATCTTGGCCAGGATCCGCGCGGTGGACGTCTTGCCGGTCCCGCGGGGCCCGCAGAACAGGAACGCGTGGTGGAGCCGGTCCTCGCGGATGGCTCCGGTCAGACCCCTGACCACATGATCCTGCCCGAGCAGCTCGGAAGGTGTCTGCGGCCGGTATCGGCGGTACAAGGCTTGGTGCTGCTTCTCTGGCCGTTCGTTCTCTGGCCGTTCGTCCTCTGGCACGCCGTCCCGCTCCCTCGCTCACGAAGAAGATAGGCCGTGCACCCGCCATCGACGCCGTGAGACTCGAGCGCGTTCCCGCGCGGCAGGCTCCAGCCAGGCATCCCTACGGCACCCGCCGGAAACCGCTAAGGGCTGCTGCGTTCCCGCCCTGACCCGGTTCGCGGTCCGACGTCGCGTAGGACCCGACCTTCAACGCCCCGCGCCGAGTGCTGCCTCGGGCCTCGCGGGCCTCCGGCGGGGATTCAGCCCCGCATGAAGCGGATCTCGGGTTACAGGGCACCGCTGGCTCCCCGCCTAGCACGGCCGGAGCCGAGTATACGGGCGGTTCCCGACAGGGTTCGAGCGGCTCAGCGAGACCCGCGAGGCCGATGGATGAGCAGTGCGACGGAAGCGGTCACGAACGCCGCGTTCGCCGGGATCGCCAACGCGAACGGCGCGCCCCGCAGGACGAGCCAGCCCGTCAGAAGCGCGAGCGCGCAGAGGATGCTGATCCCCGCCGCGACCGGTGCGGCATCGGAGAGAGGTGGTGTCGTCATCGGGAGCTCCTCCGGAAGATCCTTCCGGGATGCTCTTCGGTCCCGGACGGCGCCAGCTGAAGCGGGAACCCGAACATCTCCTCGAGCCGTCGAAGGGAGATCCGGGAGGACCGGTGCACCGCACCGATCAAGGAGGTCGCACGTGTCGAGAACGGCCACGATCTCACTCGCCATCGCCGTCACCGTGATCATCGGCGCCGTCGCGGCCAGCTCGGCAGCCGGATCCGGCGCCGCGACGCCTCGCTGCGGGACGACGGTCACGAGCGGCTCGGGACCCGACGCGTCGATCGGATCCATGCCGTGTCCGGGGGATGAGCCCCCGGTCGTCCATCCGCAGGTCGTCGAGCCCACGCCCGGCATGGCCGACGTCCACCCCATCGCCTTCGACACGGCGAAGGTCGGAGACGACGACAGGACCGTCACGATCGACTTCGTGACCGGCGTTGCGCCGTGCTCTGTCCTCGACCATGTGGACGTCTCGTACGGAGCGGATGCCGTCACGATCACGTTGTTCGAGGGCCACGATCCCGATGCAGGCATGGTCGCGTGCCCGGCGATCGCCGTGTTCGAACGGACGATCGTGACGCTCGATCAGCCGCTCGGCGACCGCGCGATCGTCGACGGTGCGATCGGCGCGGATCGACCCGCCTGAGTCAGCCGACCCAGACCTCGGTCCGCCCGACCGCGCGGAACCCGAGCCGTTCGTACACGTGTGCGGCGTCGCCGCGAGCCGAAAGCCACGAGATCACGGAGCCTTCCCTCGCACGCGCGGCCGCACGCGTGAGGGCAGCTCCGATCCCCTGTTTGCGAGCTTCCGGGGCGACGGCGACGCCGAACACCCCGACCGCCTCGCCGGCCGGAACGCCGGTCGCGACCCCGACGATCTTCCCGCCCTCCGTCGCGGTGATGACGTGCGCGACCTCGAGCAGGTCGCGACCGTACATGCCTCGAGAGACCTCGATGTCGCCGTCGAACGCGAGGGCATCCAGCGCAGCAACCGCCGCGAGATCGCCGGGCTCCGCCTCGGCGAGGCGAACATCAGACGGAAGGGTCACGGGCGCGAGGTCGGCCACGCGGGCCGTCATCGCCGGCTCCTCGAACAAGACGCGGAGCCCGCGGGCGCGGACCGCCGCATCCACGCTCGCGTGGCGGCCGGCGAGCACGCCGATCCCGAACGGCATGCCGTTCGTTCGCAGGATGGCCTCGGCTTCGGCCAATGCCGCATCGGGATCCTCCGGCTCCCTCGCGACGAACGCGAAGTTCTCACCCGGATCGGGGAGATGCGAGAGGCATACCTGGAGGCCATCGATCCGCGGGACCTCTCCGCCGGGGACGGCGAGGGTCTTCACGCGAAACGCCGCCGCCATCGCACGCCCGAGCTCGTCCAGATCCATCGTGCCATCCTGCCAGGCCGGTACGCTGCTCCGATGCCGTCGCCCGCCTCGATCCTCGTCGATTTCGACGGCACGGCGTGCCTGCACGATGTCGCCGAGCATCTCCTGATGCGCTACGGCGATCCGTCGTGGCCGTGGTGGGACGAGGCATGGGCTCGCGGTGAGGTCGGCGCACGCCAGGGCCTCACCGCGCAGGCGGCGATGCTCGACGCGCCGACCGATGAGCTCGTCGCGTATGCGCTCGAGCATTGCCCACTGGACCCCACGTTCGCGCCCTTCGTCGATTGGGCACGGCGCCATGACGTTCCCGAACGGGCACGGCGTGTGCGTCGGGTGTGGGACCTGCAAGATGCGCGCCGTCTTGGAGGCGCCGAGGCCGGTCGCCTTCGTCGGGGAGGGCGACTCCGATCGGTTCGGGGCCCTGTACGCCGACATCGTGTTCGCCAAAGACGCGCTCGTGGGTTGGTGCGAACGGGACCGTGTCTCCTTCGTGCCTTGGAAGGACTTCGACGATGTTCGGCGGCGACTGGAAACGGACCTCCCGCTCCCCGGCGCGGTCCATCCCGAGCAATGCCCCGGCTGGCGACTGCCCTGAGCGGCAGCGGTGGCCGAGGGATTCGAACCCTCGAAACGCATTCCTGCGCTTACACGCTCTCCAGGCGTGCCCCTTCGTCCGCTCGGGCAGGCCACCGGGTCGAGTCTACCGAGCGGGTCCGGGCATCTCTCACGGGACCGCCGCGATCCGCCGAGCGACGAGCGATGCGTACGCGGTCTGGCCGCTCGCCGTGAGGTGATAGCCGTCGCTGGCGAACCAGGCCGGGTGATCACGGCTCGCGCCGTACCAATCGATCAGGTACGCGTTCGTGAAACGTCGAGCGCAGATGTGCAGACGCTGGTTGTCAAGCGTCCGCCACGAGCGAGGCACCTTGAGGGTCACGAGGAAGACGCGTCGGTGGATCCCGGCGGCCTGTACCGCGTGAGAGCAATCCGAGAGCTGCACGGTGCCGTTGTTGCCGAGATGGATCACGACGTTCGTGGGAAGTCTGCCCCGCCGCCTCCAGTACAGGACCCGGGCCGGCGCGCTGGAGAACTGGCGGGAAACGACCGCATCCACGATCCCGAACCCACGAGCGTGGAGCTCTCGTTTGGCACCGAGCATCACCGAGTCTCCGATGCCCAGACGACCCGCCTTGATCGACCCGAGAGCCGCCGGAGGGGTGAGCGCCGCCGCCGTGAGGAGTGCAACGATGGCCGCCCGGAGCAGCGCTGCGCGAGGCACCTGGAGAGGGTACGTCACGACCGAACGGGAGGACCGCATGGCGAAGGTGATCGTGGGCATGACCATCTCGGTCGACGGGTTCGCCGCCGACCGGTACGGCAGCGCGGGGCCGCTGTACCCGGACCT
>VAYF01000276.1 GCA_005883885.1 Actinomycetota bacterium
TCCAAGATCGTCGTTCACAACTGGAACTACCACGGCTCGGTCGACGAGACCTTCGCGACGCTCGATGACGCCGGCAACGTGGTCACGCGCGAGGGGAACCTCGGCGCGCCCGTGCCGCTCGGCGAAACGACGCGGGTGGTCGAGATCAACGACCTGGAAGGTCTCGAGCGGGCACTCGCCGAACGCGACGTCGCCCTCTGCCTGTTCGAGCCGGCCCTCACGAACATCGGGATCGTGTTGCCTGATCCCGGGTACCACGAGGCCGTTCGCGAGCTCTGCACCCGGTACGAGACGCTGTTGCTGATCGACGAGACCCACACGATCAGCGCGGGACACGGCGGCTGTACGAAGGCGTGGAACCTCCAGCCAGACATCGTGACGATCGGCAAGACGCTCGGTGCGGGCATCCCGAGCGCCGGGTACGGCCTCACGGATGCGGTCTCCCAGCGGATCTACGAGCACACGGACTGGAAGAACGCCGACGTCGGTGGGATCGGCGGGACCCTCGCCGGCAACGCGTTGTCCCTCGCCGCGATGCGGGCGACGCTGGGCGAGGTCCTGACCGACGGAGCCTTCGACCGCATGATCGCGCTGGGGGAGCGGTTCGAGCAGGGCGTGGAAGGCGTCATCGTCGGTCGCGAGCTTCCGTGGCACGTGGTGCGGCTCGGGTGCCGGGTGGAGTACCTGTTCCGGCCGGACCGCGCGCGCAACGGGAGCGAAGCGGCGGCCGGGCAGGACGATGAGGTCGATCCGTTCATCCACCTGTATCTCTTGAACCGCGGCGTCCTCATGACGCCGTTCCACAACATGGCGTTGATGTCGCCCGCCACGACCGCCGAGGATGTCGACCGTCACACCGAGGTCTTCGCGCAGATGGCGGAGGAGCTGGTGGGAGCCTGAGATGCCGGCGATCGCGAGGTTCCTTTACATCACGATCGACGCGCAGGACGCCGAACGGATCGCCGACTTCTGGGCGGCGGTTCTCGATACCGAGCGGGAGGAGGAACTGGACGAGGGTCGCTTCCTGGTCCTGAAGGGTCGTGCCGACCTTCCGGCGCTCTGCGTCCAGCGCGTTCCCGAACCGAAGCAGGGGAAGGTCCGGATCCACCTGGACCTCGGTGCCGCCGACGTGAGAGACGCCACGGCCCGGATCGAGCCGCTCGGCGGGACGTGGGACGGGGAGGATCGGATCCTGGACGGCGTCGAATGGCGGACGTTCGCCGACCCGGAGGGCCACGAGTTCGACATCCTCCGCGTTGGCTCCCCCTAGGTCGCTCCCTCGCCCCGGGGACCCGCGTTCCGTTCGTGGAACTCCCGCATGAACGCAGCAAGCGCTTCGACGCCTTCGCGCGGCATCGCGTTGTAGATCGACGCCCGGATCCCACCCACGCTGCGGTGTCCCTTGAGCTCCACGAGTCCATGCTCGGCTGCCTCGGCGATGAACCTGGCCTCGAGGTCCTCCGATGGCAACCGGAAGGTCACGTTCATCAGCGATCGTGAACCCGTCCTCGCATGCCCTGGGAAGAACGTGGGGGCTTCATCGAGGATCTCGTAAAGGAGGTCGGCCTTGTCGCGGTTGCGGAAGAACATCTCCTCGAGACCGCCGATCTCCTCCCGGAGCCACCGGGTGATGAGCATCACGATGTAGATCGCGAAGACCGGCGGGGTGTTGTAGCGGGAGCCGTGCTCGACGTAGGTCCGGTAGTCAAGGGTCGAAGGGAGGCCGTCCGGGATGCGATCGAGCAGGTCGTCCCTGATGACGACGACGGTGACGCCGGCCGGCCCCGCGTTCTTCTGAGCCCCGGCGTACAGGAGCCCGTAGCGCGCGACATCGATCGGTCGCGAGAGGAAGTCGGACGAGACGTCGGCGACGAGGGGGACGTCGTCGGGAACGATCGGGGTCGCGGGGAACTCGACGCCCTGGATCGTCTCGTTGCTGGTGACGTGGACGTAGGCGGGAGCGCTGCCGATCGACTCCAGCAGCTCCTCGGTTCCGGGGACGCGGACGAACCCCTCGTCGGCTCCCGTCCATGCGATCCGGGTGGTTCCTTCCTTCCGGGCCTC
>VAYF01000277.1 GCA_005883885.1 Actinomycetota bacterium
CCGCCTCGAGCCCGTAGATGCCGTGAAGGGATACCCCGCCGGCGCCCAGATGATCGAGCAGGAACGCCGCCGGGCGTCCCGATACGACAGCCACACGTGCGAAACGGGCCGCCAGCCGGCGAAGTAGATCTGGCACGACGGCAAGGGGCCTGGCGGCGGCCGGGTCGGTGACGATCGGCGCGAGCGTGCCGTCGAAGTCGGTGACGACGGCCGCGCGCTCCGGCCGGCGCACAAACGGCTCGAGCACCGCGGCCACTCGGTCGGGGGACGCCATCGGGCGCACGGTACCCTCGCCTGCACGTGAGCGAGCCGAAGGCGAGCGAACCAGAAGACAGAGCAGTCGACTCATGGACACCATCGAAGATGGTGTCCCCATGAGTCTTGGTGGGACCCGCCCGTTGCCGCGGGTGCTGTCCCTCCTGGCAGCTGTCGCCGCTCTCACCGTCGCCTGCGGTGGCGGCGGGGTCCGGATCGCGTTCCGGCCTCAGCCGGGAACGCGGTACGAGTATGTCGTCACCGTCCACTCGACCGTGAAGACACAGCTCGGTGACCAACCCGCGCAAAATGACGACGAGGAGACCGTGCTGCGCGCGACCCACACGGTCCTTCGATCGCAACGGGCCGGTCTCGTCCGCGTGCGCGTGCAGCTGCGCACGCCGGGCGGCACGACGCGCACCTTCGTCGTCGACCTCGATCGCGCCGCACAGCTCGACGCCATCGAGACGATCGAAGGACTTCCGGCACAGGTCTTCGGCAACCTCGGCGTGTCGGAGATCTTCCCCGCGGCCGCGGGCGCGCCACCAACGCGCGTGCTGCACGCGGGCGACACCTGGCGCATCGACGACCACCTACGTCTTCCGGACCAGGGCCCGGCCCGGTTCGTGGGCGCCGGCCGTCTCGTCGAGCTTGCGGTCGTCCGAGGCCGCGCCGTGGCGCGCGTGCGCTCGGCCACGCGGCTGCCGGTCGCGCGCAGGACCGAGCTGCGCCAAGGTCAGGTCGTGTTGCGCGGGAGCCAGGCGACGGAGAGCACCACGACCCAGGACGTGAGCGACGGCGCCGTCGAGGATGCGTCATCGCTGAGCCACGGCGTGTTCGACGTATCGCTGTTGCCACCACCGGGAAGCAAGGCGCCGCCCGTCGACGGGCGCATGGTCCTCGACGTGCGCTCGACCGTCCGCCGGGTTGGCTGACGCGTCCCGGCGAATCAGCGCGTTGTCGTGGTGGTGTGAGCGGTGGTCGCCGTGTGCACCGTTGTCGACGTCGACTTACGCGCCGTCGTGGTCGTCGAACCCGCCGCGGCGCGGCGGACGGTGGTCGTCGTGGCCGGCGCGGGAAGCGCACGGGCGAGGTCCTGGCCCGCCAGCACGAGCACGTTGGCCGCTCTCGTGTCGGCGACGGGTGGCGCGGCGGGCATCGGCTGGACGGCAGTGGACTGGAGGCCCAGGAGGTCGGCGATGACGGTGGCCTCCGACTGGTAGCCGACGGTGAAATAGACCGACGACGACGCCACGGGCTTGCGGCGGGCGTCCGTGGGCGCGAGAACGTTGTAGCCCGCCGTCCGCAGCTTGTCGCTCACACGCGACCCCACCCCGGCCGTGGTCGTGCCGTTCACCGCCAGCACCTTGACGTCGGCCGGGGCCCGAGTGGGCAGGGTGGTGGGAGTCGGGACCGTCGTGGTCGGGGCGGAGGCGTGGGTGCCGGTGGTCAGCCCCCGCGACGACGTCCCCTTGTCGGCCGCCTGCAGCAGCACGATCCCGAGGACGACGGCGACGACCAGCAGGAATGCGCCGCGGGCGGCGGCGGTGCCCGCCGACCGCTCGAACGACCCGTCGGCGGCCGCGTGGCGCCCCGGCCTCACGGGCCGGGAGGCTGATGGGCGGGACGGCTCTCGAACCGGGCTCGCCGGCGCCGGTCGCGAAGACGGCGCAGACGACGCACGAGGAGAGGGTCGTGGTCGGCCG
>VAYF01000259.1 GCA_005883885.1 Actinomycetota bacterium
CCGAGGTGCTGAGCTCGAGATATCCCGCGGCGCCGCGTTTCTCACCCGGTCAGCCCTACCAGGCGGGGCAGGATCTGCACGCCGCGGAGCAAGCCGAGGGACCCTTCGGCGCACGCCCCCTCTCCGAAGACGGATGAACCATCGGGATCGATGGGTCCACCCGCGATCAGCAACGGAACAGGATCGGCGGTGTGCGCTCGCTTGATGCACGAGGTGGCGTGGTCCGCCGTGACGGCGACGATCACGCGAGCGAGGTCGATCCGCGGAAGGAGCTCCCCGAAGAACGCTTGGTCGATCGTCGTGATGACGGCGCGTTTGTCCTCGCAGCGGCCGTCGTGAGCCGGGACGTCCGGACCTTTGATGTGCACGTAGAGGGCCTGGAACCCGTCGAGGGCCTCCGCGGCGAGCTCCGCCCACGCCGCGTACGCGGCGCCCGCGGCGGGTCCGAACCCCGCCGGGTCCGAACGAGGCGCGTCGACGGGCTCCATCCCGAGCGCGAGGGCGATGCCGCGCTCCACCGGCATCTCGACGAAGCATCCCCAGGTGAGACCGAAGCGCTCCCTGATCGGCTGGAGGCTGGGTCGGCGGTCACCGCCGTCGCGAGTAAGGATCAGGTTGGCCGGGAGCTTCCCCTCGGCCCGGCGCCGCGCGTTCACGGCCGACGCGTCCAAGACGGCGGCTGACCCTTCGACGAACGCGTTCGTGAGCGCCGCGGCGCGACGAGCGGCCTCGCTGTCGGCGATCGCTTCGGCCGTGACCACGCGCGGCTCGAACGTCTCGAGCGCAACCCCCAGGTGCCCGTCGCGCCGATAGGCGGGATCGGTGTTCGTGACCTCAGCCGAGAGCGCCGCGCCGTCGTCGGAACGGATCACGAGCGCTCCCCGGTGCTCGATCGTGGCGCGAAGCTGGAACGAGGCGCCGGGGAGCGCGAGGGCTCGGTTCACCTCGTCGGCGAGCTTCGCGGCCTCTTCGGACGAGAGGTCGCGTCCGACCCGTCGATCGATGATCTCCGACCCGTCCGCGGTGGCGAAGTTCACGCGATAGGCGAGATCGCCGTCGTCGAAGTCCATCCCGACCCCGAGGGCCTCGAGCACGCCCCTGCCGGGGTGTTCCTCATGCGGGTCGTAGCCCAAGATCCCGAAGACCCCGATGTCGGATTCCGGCGCGATGCCGGGTCCCACCGTGAGGACCGTGCCGGTCCGCCCGCGGGCTGCGAGCGCGTCGAGGTTGGGGGTCTCCGCAGCTTCCAGCGGCGTTCGCCCGTCGAACTCGGGGATGGGGTCGTCGCCGAGCCCGTCCAGGCAGACATAGAGCAACGAGGACGTCATCGGTACTTCACGATCAACGCGAACTCCTCGGGATCCAGGCTCGCGCCGCCGACGAGCGCCCCATCGATCTCGGGATGCGCCATGAACTCGCGGATGTTGCCCGGCTTGACGCTTCCGCCGTACTGCACCCGGATCCCCCGGGCGAGGGCGTCGTCGTACTTGCTCGCGAGCGTGCCGCGGATCAGCTCCACGACACGCCCCGCATCGCCAGGCTCGGCGGTGCGGCCCGTCCCGATCGCCCAGACCGGCTCGTACGCGATCACGACGGATCGCGCCGTCGCGGCGTCCACGCCGTCGAACGCGCGCCGAACCTGCTGGGTCACGGTCGACTCGGTGCCGCCCGCGTCCCGCTCCTCGAGCGTCTCCCCCACGCACAGGATCGGCGTCATGCCGTGGGCGAAGACCGACCGGAGCTTCCCGTTCACGAGCGCGTCGTCCTCACCGAAGAGCTGCCGACGTTCGGAGTGGCCGACGATCACGTAGGTGACCCTGAGCGCCTGCAGCATCAGGGGTGACACCGCACCGGTGAACGCCCCTTGCTCCTCGGGATGCACGTCCTGGGCGCCGAGCCCGTACGGGAGTTTGTCGGAGTCGATGAGCGTCTGGACGGACCGGAGCGCCGTGAACGGCGGGCAGATGACGACTTCCACCCGGTCGGCGTCGCTCTGGTCGAGCAGGTAGCTGAGCTTCTGCACCGCCTGGATCGCCTCCAGGTGGGTCTTATGCATCTTCCAGTTGGCCGCGATGATCGGCCGCCGTTCGGCCATCTAGTCCTCCAGGATCGTGATCCCGGGGAGGGGACGTCCCTCGAGGAACGCGAGGGACGCCCCCCCGCCGGTCGAGAGGTGATCGAACGAGCCCTCCAAGCCCGCCCGTCGGACGGCGGCGATCGAATCGCCGCCGCCGACCACGCTGTAGGCGTTCGCGCGCGCGATCGCGAGCGCGATCCCGCGCGTGCCTTCGCCGAACGGTTCCACCTCGAAGACACCCAACGGGCCGTTCCACAGGACCGTTTTCGCGTCCGCGATGATGCGGCCGAACGCTTCGACGGTCGCGGGCCCGATGTCGAGCCCCATCAGGT
>VAYF01000260.1 GCA_005883885.1 Actinomycetota bacterium
AAGACCACATCCGGAACCGTCCTCGGGACGGCGACGGGAGCGACGGCGAGCTACACGTTCCCCGCGTACAACACGACCTACTCGGTCGTGAACACGGTCATCGATAACGGGGGCGGGAGCGCCACGAACAGCGCGCTCAACTGCACCGTCGTGACCGATGTGGATCCCGTCGCGGGGAACGGTGGGCCCAATGCCGGGACGATCAAGATCGCCAACGACGCCACGTACACGAACACCACGATCGTGACGCTCAACATCGCCAAGGGCTCCGGCTCCGCCCCGGCCAAGATGCGCTTCTCGAACGACGGCACGACTTGGGGAACCCTCGTCGCGTACGGGACGACCGCCAGTTGGACGCTCACGACGGGTGACGGCATGAAGACCGTCTACGGGCGCTTCTATGACTCGACAGGCACGCTCTACAGCGCGCAGATGACGGATACCATCATGCTCGACACGACCGCTCCGGGCGCTCCTACGACCCTGAGGATCGCCAGCTCAACGACGTCGGGCGTGAATAAGACTCTCGTACTGGCCTGGACAGCCCCGACCGGCGTGACCGATCTCGGCGGCTACCGCCTCTATCGTCGGATCATCACGTCGACCGGAGCGTTCTCGCTCGTCTGCGACACAGCGAGCACGTCGTGCAGCGATACCCACAAGAAGACGGACAGCTATGACTACTACGTGCAGGCATACGACCTCGCGGGCAACCAGAGCGCGCAGAGCAACCACATCACCGGCTGATGGCGAGGCCGGCTTCACGCTGGTCGAGCTGCTGGTCACGATGCTGGTGATGGGGATCATCGCGTCCTCGGTGATGATGGTCGCGCTCCGAACGTTCACGACGACCGCCACGATCACGAACCGTCGTGATGTCTTCGCCGACGGCCGGGTCGCGCTGGATCAGCTCTCGAAGCAGCTGCGGCAAGGGGAATCGATCGACCAAGCCGCGAGCACCGCTTCGTCGATCACCTTTTCCAGCTATATCGACGGTACCTCGGCAACCATCATCTGGCGGGTGACGGGAACCGCGGCGCCCTACACCCTGGAACAGTCGCGGGACGACGGAGCGCATTTCGCGCCGGTCGTGTCCTCGCTCACCAACGACGCGCCGTTCGCGTACACGAGCCATGGGGGGATCGTCGACCAGGTGACCGTGAGCCTGTCGCTCGGCACGACGACCTCGACGGTGCTCATCAGCACCGACGTGCAGCTCCGGAACGCCCAACAGGACTGAGGAGAGGATCGAGATGGTGACCCTGATGCGCCGGCTGGGCCGGGAGGAGGAGGGCTACTCCCTCGTCATCGCGATGCTCCTGCTGGCGATCATGGCCGTTCTGCTCGTAGTCGGGCTCGACGCCGGTACGGCCTCCCTCCGCCAGTCCAGCCTTTCGATCGAGTGGAGCAAAGCCCTTACCGTCGCAGAGGCCGGCCTCAACGACTCCATCACGCGGCTTGGGGAGAGCCGCTCAGCCACGAATCCGTGCCGCATATCAACGTCATCGGTCTGCGCGGGTGGGGGAGGCCAGTACCAGTTGAGCTGGTCCCAGACCGGCAGCAAGATCGTCGTCACCTCGGTCGGATACTTCCCAACGAAGACCAGCCCCACGTTCACTCGGGAGGTCCAGGCGACCTACGAGCCCGTGGCGACGTTCAAGTACGCCCTCTTCAGTCAGACCGCGCTGGACATCAAGAACAACGCGACGATCACGGGGGATATCTATTCGGACGGGAACGTGACGGTTGGGCAGAACGCCACGATCTGCGGCAGCATCACCTCGTCGGCTGGGGCAGTCACGCTGGCGAACGGAGGCCAGGTCCTGACGTCGAACGCCACGTACGGGTGCTCCGGCAAGTCTGGCCGCATCTGGACCGGAGGTTCGGGGGGGATCGTCGGGACTCAGCAGGCGGTCATCGCGGGGGACGCGATCGCGGGCGCGCCTTCGACCAGCAGCTGCAGCTCTACGTCGGGCAACTATGCGGTCACGATCAGCGGGGGCGGGACCTACACCGTGAACGGCGCGGCGAAGGCGTGCGGCAAGATCTCGGGGATCACGGGTGAGACGTCGAGCACGCCAGGGATCACGACCACCGCTCCCACGCCGGTGATGTTTCCCACGTTCGTGTTCGATCCCAATAACTACCCGACCGCCTCGACCGACCCGCTCCATCTCCAGTGCTATCCGTCAGCGGGGACGTGCGGATCGAATCAATCGGCCACAGCAGTCGCCGACTTCAACGCGTACATCGCGGCGCACAAGACGTCGCTGACCGGGACGTTCGGGGTGTGGCAGACGAGCCCCCAGCCGATGTCGAGCTCGACGTGCACGACGGCATCCACGACCCAGATCTGCCTGGACGGGATCACGCTGGGCGGGGATCTCACGATCGTGACGAACGCCCCGGTCGACTTCGGGAACACGAGCACGATCACCACCACCTCTTCGTCGATCTCCTCCGACATGACGGTGGTTTCCACCTATCAACCGACAGCAGGGACCACATGCACGACGAACGGCGGCGATTGCAGCATCTACGGCCAGAACTCCGTCGAGTTCAGTCCAGGCTCG
>VAYF01000261.1 GCA_005883885.1 Actinomycetota bacterium
ACGATGCGGCGCGTGCCGGTCGAGAGCTCGCGCACGAACTTGTCGCGGAAGGCGCCGAGGTTCATCAGCTCGATCAGGTCGGACACCGTCCACGCCACGTCCTCCTCCATGCGCACGACGCCGGGAAGGTTGAGGGTCGCGGCCACGAGGTCGCGGACGGCGAGGTGGCGTTCGAGGCCGATGGCGATGTTCTCGGCGACCGGGAGCGACGGGATCAGCCGGGCGTCCTGGAACGAGCGGCCGAGCCCGAGCCAGGCGCGCCGGTCGGCGGACATGTACGTGACCTCGTGGCCATCGAGGTCGATGCGGCCGCCGTCGGGCACCAGGAAGCCCGAGATCAGGTCGAAGATGGTGGTCTTACCGGCGCCGTTGGGCCCGATGAGGCCGAGGATCTCGCCCTCGTGCAGGTCGAGGTCGACGTCGTCGACGGCGCGGATGCCGCCGAAGTCCTTCGTCACGCCGCGCAGGCGCAGCAGCACCGCCGCCCCCTCGACGCTCGTGCGGGGAGCGACCGGCTTGCGAACCTTCACCGGTGTCTGCCCGGTCGCGGAGGCGGCGCCCTCGAGGAACACCGACCGCACGATGTCGTCGCGCTCGAGCAGCTCCGACGTCGCCCCCTCGAAACGGACCTCGCCCTTCTCCATGAAGTAGGCCCGCTCGGCCACGGTGAGCGCCACGTTGATCGACTGCTCGACGAGGACGATGGCCGTGCCCTGGTCCTGGATGCGCCGAACGATCCCGAGCAGCTGCTCGACGATCGTCGGCGCCAGGCCGAGCGAGAGCTCGTCGATCATCAACAGCTTCGGCTTGGCGATGAACGCCATGCCCAGCGCCAGCATCTGCTGCTCGCCGCCCGACAGGTTCCCCGCCATCTGGTCGTAGCGCTCGCGCAGGCGCGGGAACGTGCCGAGCGCCTGCTCGGTCGCCTCGTGCAGGTAGGCGGGGTCGTCTCGGTAGAGCCAGCCGCCGGCGCGCAGGTGCTCGGCGACCGTGAGCGTCGGGAAGACGGCCTTGCCGCCCGGCACCTGGATGATGCCGAGCTTCGTCGTCTGCACCCCGTCGGCGTGGGTGACGTCGCACCCGTCGAAGGTGATCGTGCCGCCGATGGGGTCGACGACACCGCTGATTGCCTTGAGCAGCGTCGACTTGCCGGCGCCGTTGGTCCCCAACAGCGCGACGATCTCGCCCGGCTCGACCGCGAGGTCGACGCCGAACAGCACCTGCACCCGGTCGTAGGCGACCTCCACGCCCTCACACGTGAGCAAAGTCACGTCGGCGTCTCGACCATCGTGAAGTGCTCGTGCTCGGTGACCTGGTCGACGGGAACCTCCTCGCCACACGCCGGGCAGCGGACGACGTCGCGGCGTGCCTCGAGCCCCGGCCCGGCCAGCACGTGCTGTTCGGCCGCCGCCACGACGTGCTCGTCGCCGCTCGTGTCGGCGACCACCAACGAGTCGGCCACCAGGCTGGCGACATGGATGCGCCGCCGGGCGGCGACACGTCGCAGGAACGCGTCGCGGGCGCGGTACAAAGCCTCGGACAACCCGCCGGGCAGGAAGAGGAGGAGGAACAGCAGTCCGGCGCCCGTGGTGAGGAGGGCAGCCTGCTGGATCCGGTCCTGGAGGAGGTAGGGCACGCCCAGGACGTAGACGGCGCCGAGCATCGCGCCGGGCAGCGACGTCAGCCCGCCGATGACGGTCATGGCGAACAGGTTGATGGAGACGAGCGGTGAGTACGTTCCCGCGTCGACGGTGCCCTGCTGGTAGGCGAGGAGCGCGCCGGCCAGCGCGGCGACGAAGCCCGCGATGGCGAAGGTGGCGATGCGGGTGCGCGCCGGGTTGACGCCGAAGGCCTGCATGGTGTGGGTGTTGTCACGCACCCCGATGAGGATGCGGCCGGCGCGATGGCGCCGCAGCGAGCGCGCCATGGCGAGACAGAGGACCAGGAACCCGAGGCACAGGTAGTAGAAGCGCCGGTCGGGCCCGACGTCGTAGCGGTGGTACAGGATCGGCCGCTCGACGAACTGGAAGTCCTTCGGCAGCAGCCAGCCGAAGAACTCCCGGTTGAGGATGAAGTTCTGCACGGTGAAGGCGAACGCCAGCGTGGTGACCGCCAGGAACAGGCCCTGGATGCGCAGTGCCGGCAACCCGATGAGCACGGCGACCGCCGCGCCCACCAGGCCCGCGACCACCACCGTGACGAAGAAGTCGGCGTGCAGCCGTGCCGCCATCCCCCCGGCGACGGCCGCGCCGATGCCGGCGAAGGCGAACTGGCCGAGGCTGATCTGGCCACCCCAGCCGGTGAGGATCACGAGAGAGACGCCGACGATGGCGTAGATCACGATCAGCGTGAGGAGCCCGACGCGGGTCGACCCGACGATGAAGGGCGCGGCGACCACCAGCGCCACCACGAGGGTCCCGAGCACGACCTTGCCCCACACAACCTCCGGCACGTCGCGCAGCTCGATCGGCACCGGCCGGAACTCCTTCACCGTCTGCCATGTCGACGCGCCGATCTCCTGGGCGCGCGAGAGGTGGGCGCGCTGGGCCAGGAGGGCGACGAGGATGACGATCAGCATCACCGCGTTGGCGAGCGTCGCCCGCCGGGTGCTGAACACCGCTGTCTGGTCGACGATGCCGATGAA
>VAYF01000262.1 GCA_005883885.1 Actinomycetota bacterium
AGGGCGTCCGCATCTACCGCGACGGCGGCGGCCAGGGGAACACCCCTGTGACGCCGATCACGGCGACCGGTCTGGCCAAGTACTGGGTGATGATCGCAAACCTCATCCAGAACGCCGGCCCGCTGCTGACGCCTGCCAACATGCAGGCCCGCGCCCCGGCGATGGGGACGATGGGCGGTGGCGCGACCGGCGAGGAGCTCCTGTCGTTCGCGCCCAACAACTGGAACTGGACCCAGGACACCCGGGTCGTCTATTGGAGCAAGGGAAAGACGTCGTCGTACAACCACAAGCCCGGCACCTACGTGCAGATCGAGGGCAACCGTTTCAACCTCGGCCAGTTCCCGAGCCTCCCCGACGGGCCGCCGATCCCGGCGAACCGGTAGTCGGCGCCGATGACGACCACGCTCGAGCCCGCACCGCAAGAAGCTCCCGGTTGGGAGCCGCGCCGCCGGCGCGTTCCGGAGATCGGGCCGGCGTGGCGCGCCGCCCGCGGCAGGTTCGCGGGCGAGGGCTTGGCGGCGCAGGCGGGACGCTACGTCGCGCTCTTCCTCGTGTTCACCGTGTTCATCGAGGTGCTGTTCCACAGCGTGCTGTCGGTGGCGTACCTCGTCGACGGCATCGCGCTCGGTTCGCTCTACGGCATCGTCGGCGTGGCGCTCATTCTCATCTACCGCACCAACCGCATCATCAACTTCGCCGCCGCTGCCGTCGGCGCGGTGCCGGCCATCGCCGCGTTGCTCCTCGACGTCGCCCACGGTGTCAGCTTCCTGGCGGTCATGCCGATCGCACTGTTCGGGGGCGCGCTGTTCGGGGCCATCACCGACCTGCTCGTCATCCGCCGGTTCTCGAAGTCGCCGCGGCTCATCCTGTCGGTGGTCACGGTCGGCGTCGCCCAGGGCTTCGGCGCGCTCGGATTCTTCATCCCGGTGTGGATGGGCGTGCGCGCCGGCGAGATCCCCACCGTTCCGACGCCCTGGGAGCACTGGAAGATCCTCAACGGCCGCGGCCAGCCGCTGCTCACCGGCAACCAGGTGGCGGCGCTCGTGGTCGTCGTCGTCATGGCGGTGCTGCTCGCCCTGTTCCTCCGCTACACGCGCATCGGCATCGCGCTGCGGGCCTCGGCCGAGAACGCCGACCGGGCGTCACTGCTCGGCATCCCCGTCAAGCGGGTGCAGACCGTGGCGTGGATCCTGGCGGGCGCGTTGGCGGCCATGGCGATCCTCGTCCAGGCGCCGCTGATCGGCGTGCCCCAGGACGCCAGCCTCGGCTTCAAGACCCTGCTCTACGGCCTCACCGCGGCAGTGGTCGCGCGCATGGAGCGGATCGGCCTGGCGCTGGCCGCAGGGCTCGGCATCGGCGTGATCATCTTCGGCGCCGTGGCCAAGTACGGCTCCGACGACTACGCGTCGGCGCTGATGCTCATCGTCATCCTGGTCTCGCTGCTCGTGCAGCGGGGCGCGCTCTCCCGTGCATACGACGCCGGCACCTCCACGTGGGAGTCGGTGAAGATGTTCCGCCCGATCCCCGTCGAGCTACGGGCCCAGCGCGAGGTGGTCGTCGCACGCATCGCGCTGTTCGCCGCCAGCGTCGCTGTCGTGGTGATCGTGCCGTTCGTCATCGGCAAGCCCAACATCCCCGACCTCGTCGTCCTGCCCATCTTCGGCATCGTCGCCGTTTCGCTGGTGATCCTCACCGGCTGGGCGGGCCAGATCAGCCTCGGCCAGTTCGGCATCGTCGCCGCCGGCGCCCTCGTCGCGGGGGGCCTTGCCGCCAACCACAACATCGAGTTCTTCGAGGCGGTCGCCATCGGCGTCGCCGCGGGTGTGGTCGTCTCGGTGATCATCGGGCTGCCCGCGGTGCGGATCCAGGGCCTGTACCTCGCGGTGACGACCCTCGCGTTCGCGTACGCGATGGTGAGCTACGTCCTCAATACGCACTATCCGATCGGGCGCCACCTCATGCCGAGCGGCTTCACGGCCCACCTCGACCGGCCGGTGCTCTACGGCCGCATCGACCTCGAGAACGACCGCACCTTCTACTTCACTTGCGTGGCGTTTCTCGTCGTCGCCATGCTCGTCGCGCTCTCGTTCCGGAAGAACCGCAGCGGCCGGGTGCTGATCGCGGCGCGTGACAACCAGCGTGCCGCGCCCTCCTACGCCATCAACCTCGTGCGGGCGCGGCTGGCCGCCTTCGCCGTCTCGGGTGGCATCGCCGGCATGGCCGGCGTGCTGTTCGCGTACGCGCAGCACAACGTCATCCCGGGCAGCTACCGCGTCGAGAACAGCATCGCCATCTTCCTCGCGACCGTGATCGGTGGCCTCACGTCGGTGCCGTGGGCGGTCGTCGGCGCCGTCTCGGTCGAGGCGCTGACGCTCTTCGGGCCGCGGCTCCAGCACGTGCTCGGCGAGACACTCACCTCGGTGCTGCCCCTACTCGCGCTGGGCCCGCTGCTGATCCTCAACCTGTACTTCTATCCGGGCGGTACCGCAGAGGCGA
>VAYF01000263.1 GCA_005883885.1 Actinomycetota bacterium
GAGTGGCTCGATGGTCGTCGGTGACCGCCACGGCGCGGGCGTGCGGATCATCCCGTAGAACGCGACGGCACGGTCGAAGCGACCCGAGCCGGCGGCCTTGAAGGCGAGGGATCCGCCCATGCAGAAGCCGAGCACGGCGACGTGCGCGCAGCCGGTGAGGTCGGCGGCCTCGCACAGCCCGGCGACGAGTTGCTCGTCGTCGAGGGGCGACGAAAGACGCTCCTCGACAGGAACTCGCTCGCGCCCCGGGAACGGCTCCGGCGCGCACACCGCCCAACGCCGCTCACGCGCCAGCCGGGCGCAGAGGTCGTCGAAGAGCGGACGCAGGCCTCCGATGTCGGCGGCCAGCGCCAGTCCCACCACGGGATCGCCGTCGGGCCGCGCGAACTCCGCCGGCGTACCCGACGGCAGCGTGACCCTCACTACGCGTATCTGTCGAGGATTGACGTCTCGGCCAGCCGGCTGAGGCCCTCCTTGATGGCGCGCGCGCGCGAGCCACCGACCCCGTCGACGTCCTGGAGGTCGTCGACGGTCGCCCGCATGATCTTCTGCAGCGTGGCAAACCGGTCGATGATGTTGTCGACGATCGTCTCAGGCAACCGCAGGGTCTTCGACAAGAGGCGTTAGCCGCGCGGCTGCAGGCTCGTCTCGAGCTCGTCGGTGGGAAGGTGCAGCACCGACGCGACCGACTTGAGGTCGAGCAGGTCCTCGGTGGACAGGCCGGCGAGGGCTCCCATCGCCTGGTCGAGATGCCACGCCGATTCCTGGTGGAAGTAGTCCTTCAGCACGAGACGGCGATCGTCCTCGACGCCCCCCATCAGCTCCTCGAGCTGGAGCATGATCAGCCGGCCGTCGGTGCCGAGCTCGACGATGTAACCGTGGATCTCCTCGGCGATGCGGCGCACCATCTCGGCGCGTTGCAGCACGGTGACGACGTCGCGCATCGTCACGAGGTCTTCCACCTCGAGCGCCGACAACGAGCCTGATACCCCATCGAGACGGTTCTTGTAGCGCTCGAGCGTCTGCAGCGCCTGGTTGGCCCGGCTGAGCAGCCGGGGAATCGCCTCGAGCGGATGCTTCAGGTCGTGCCGGTAGACCGCGATCACCGAGAGGTCCTCGGAAACCGAGATCACGGGGACGTCGATCGAGCGCGCGACGCGCTCGGCCGTGCGGTGCCGGGTTCCCGTCTCCGATGTGGGCACGTTGGAGCGCGGCAAGAGATGGACGTTGGCCCGGGCGATGCGGGTTGCGTCCGGCGCGAGGATGATCGCGCCGTCCATCTTCGCCAGCTCGGACAGGCGCTGCGGGGTGAACTCGGCGTCGAGCAGGAAGCCGCCCGAGCAGATCTCGAGCACCTCGGGCCCGTCGCCGACGACGACGAGCGCGCCCATGTTCGCCTGGAGGATGCGGTCGAGCCCCTCGCGCAGCGGTTGCCCGGGCGCGACGTGGGCAAGCGCGTCGATGAGCGCTGCACTCGGCCCGGACAGCACGCTGCAGATGCTATTTCGCCAGGCTGACGACCGTGGGCTGCTCCGCGCGAAGACCGGCCGCGTCGAGCGCGTCGCGCACCGTCGCCACACGCACGAGCTCGAGGGCCGCGCCGGTGTCGGGCGCCGATCCCGGCACGATGGCGGCACGGAACCCGAGCCGCGCCGCCTCCGCCAGCCGGCGTCCGGTTTGGGCCACCTGGCGGACCTCGCCGCCCAGCCCGATCTCGCCGCACGCGATCACGTCGTCGGCCAGTGGGCGCCCGCTGCTCGCCGAGGCCAGGGCCAGGGCGATGCCGAGATCGGCGCCCGGATCGCCGACGCGCACGCCTCCGGCCGCGGACGCGTACACGTCGCTGTTGGCCAGCGAGACGCTGCAGCGACGCTCGAGCACGGCCAGCACGAGGGCCACGCGAGCCGAGTCGAGGCCCTGCACCGACCGCCGGGGCATCGTGAGGCTCGACCCGGCCACGAGCGCCTGCACCTCCACGAGCAGCGGACGGCGACCGTCGAGCACGGGCACGACCGCACACCCGGCGACACCTGGCCGGCGGTCGCCCAGGAACAGACAACTGGGGTCGGCGACGGCTCGCAGACCGGCGTCGGACATCTCGAACAGACCGAGCTCGTCGGTGGAGCCGAACCGGTGCTTCTGGGCCCGCAGCAGCCGAAGCGCGTGGTGCCGCTCGCCCTCGAAGGAGAGCACCGTGTCGACGACGTGCTCGAGCACGCGCGGGCCCGCGAGCGTGCCCTCCTTGGTGACATGACCGACGAGGATCACCGCGGGCGAGCGGGTCTTGGCCAGCTGCACGAGTTGCGCCGCGCACTCCCGCACCTGTGCCACCGAACCGGGTGACGAGCCGAGTGCGGGATCGTGCACGGTCTGGATCGAGTCGACCGCGAGCACCTCGGGCGCGAGCTCGGCCGCGTGGGCGAGCACGTGTGGG
>VAYF01000264.1 GCA_005883885.1 Actinomycetota bacterium
CGCACGGTGCGGAGCCCGCCGACGAGGTAGAGCACGACCAGGCCCGCCGGGACGAGCGCGAGCACGGCCACCGGGGTGAACGTCGGCACGACGGCGGCGCCCCGGCCCGACGCCTTCGCGGCCCAGACGGTGAAGCTGAGCACGCCGGCCAGCGTCAGCAGGGCGGCGCCGCCTCGCGCCTCCGGCCGCTCCTCCCGATGGAGGCCGGGGTGCACGATGTCGATCACGGCGCCGAGCGCGGGTACGAGCAGCGCGCCGTAGACCTCGGGACGGCCGTAGAGCCAGACGGCGTGCTGCCACAGAACCGGTCCGTTCCGCCCGGTGAAGATCCGGCCGCCGTGGGCGACGTCGATATAGAGGACGGTGAGCCCGGCTACGAAGACGGGCACCGCGAGCAGCACGACGACGCCGCTCACGACCGTCGCCCAGGCGAACGCAGGGACGCGCAGCAGGTCGGTACCGGGCGCGCGCAGCTGGACCACCGTCGTCACGAGGTCGACCGCCGCCAGCACCGCCGCGACGGAGACGGTGCCCATGCCCAGGATCCACAGCCGGCTCGCGTCCCCGGCGGTCGCGCTTCGGAGCTGCTCGAACCGCAGGAGCGCGCCGGCCGCGAACGGCCCGCCGCGAACCAGGTAGCTGACGGCCACGAGGACGCCACCGGTGAGGTAGAGCCAGAAGGCGAGCGCCTGCAGCCGCGGGAACGCCAGCCGGTCGGCACCGATCATGCCGGGGACGAGGCAGCAGGCGACGCCGACCCACGCCGGCGCAAGGAAGAGGAAGACCATGACCGTGGCGTGGAGCGTGAACAACTGGTCGCCGTGGCCACGGTCGAGGATCTGGAGGCCGGGGCTCCACAGCTCGATCCGCAGCACCAGCGCGACCACGCCCCCGAGCACGAGGAACGCAAAGGCGGAGACGAGGTAGGCGAGACCGAGGCGTCGGTGCTCGAGGCTCGTGACCCACGCCGCGGGTGCCGGAGCGGCCGGCACCGCCGGCGCTTCCGTCACCTCGGGCGCGGGCGCGACGTCAACCATGCACGATCAGTTGGTCGACGGCCATGGCCGCGAACAGCAGCGCGAGGTAGGAGATCGAATACCCGAACAAGCGCATGGCCGCGCCCGACGCGTCGCGCATGCCGTCGGGCGGCGCGTCGACCACCCGCCGCCACAGGGCGAAGGCCTGGTAGGTGAAGATCCCGCCGAGGAAGACCGCGGCCGCGAGGTAGAGGTCGCCCATGCGACCGACCGGATAGAAGAGGAGCGTCAGCGCCCACAGGAGCACGGTGTACACGACGATCTGGCGCGCGGTCTTCCTGAAACCGCCGACCACCGGGAGCATCGGCACGTCGGCCGCGGCATAGTCGTCGCGATAACGAATGGCGAGCGCCCAGAAATGGGGCGGCGTCCACCAGAAGATGATCGCGAAGAGCACGAGGGGGGCCAGGCCGAGCGAGCCGGTGACTGCGGCCCAGCCCACGAGCACCGGGACCGCGCCGGCCGCGCCGCCGATGACGATGTTGCTCACCGAGGAGCGCTTGAGCCACAGCGTGTAGACGAAGACGTAGAACAAGGTGGCGCTGACCGCGAGCGCGGCGCTCAGCGGGTTGACCAGGTTGGCCAGCTCGACGAACGCCAGCACATTGAGCGTGATGCCGAAGAACAGAGCGTTTGCCGGAGGCACCGCGCCCGTGACCAGCGGCCGGTGGCGGGTGCGCTTCATGAGCCGGTCGATGTCGCGGTCGACGTACATGTTGATGGCGTTGGCGCCACCCGCCGCCAGCGAGCCGCCGAGCAACGTCGCCAGCACCAGCCAGCCCGACGGCACGCCGCGCGCCGCCACCACCATCGTCGGCACCGTCGTGATCAGCAGGAGCTCCACGATGCGGGGCTTGGTGAGAGCGACATAGGCGACGACCCGCTCGGCAACGCTCGACGCGGGGCGGGCGTCGACGAGGCCCGCCTCGGGCACGGTGAGCGCCGCCGGCACCGGTGTGCGACGGGCAACGGCGATGAGCGTGACGAGCGTGCCCCAGATCAACGAGCTGAGCGCGAGGTGGGTGGTGACGACGGCCGAGTGCAGACGCGTCATCACGTTGAGCCCACCCACGATGATCTCGACGACGAAGAGCGCGCCGGCGAGCTCCCCGAGCCGGCGGATCGCCCCGGTGCGGCGCCGCGCCTCGATGACGACGTAGCCGACGAACAGTCCGACGAGCGCTGCCACCACCCGGTGGGAAAACTGCAACACGCGCGTCGTCTCGGACAGGTCGGGGATGACCCGGCCGTGCATGAGCGGCCAGTCGGTGAAGGCGAGGCCCGCGCCCCGCCCGGTGACATACGAGCCGAGCAGCATGAGGCCGAACGCCGACAGCGCGGCGGCAGACGCGAGCCGGACCATGCGGCGATCGGCGGCGAGCGGCAACGCGCGGCCGCGCGCCACGAGGTGAACGGTGAGGAGGATGAGGAGGCCGACCACGACC
>VAYF01000268.1 GCA_005883885.1 Actinomycetota bacterium
GACCTCGAGACGGCTCGCGATCGAGCCGTCGAAGACGAGGTCCCCGACCCATGCGACCAGGCCGCCGACGAGGGTTGGGTCGACCACCACCTTCGCTTCGATCGTCCGTCCGGTGGCGCGCGAGAGCGCCTCCTCGAGACTCTTGCGCTGCCGGTCGTTCAGCGGGACCGCGCTTCGGACCTCGGCCACCGCGTGTTGGTGTCGCTCCGCCGACAGCGCCACTACGCCGTCGGCGATCTTTCCGAGGTCGCGGGCGCGGCCGGCGTCGATCAACAGTGAGATCGCCGTGAGCGTGACCCGGTTGGCTCGGTCACCGAGGATGTCCTGCACGAGCGAACGACGATTCTCTACCGGCAGCGCTCGGTCGGTGAGGGCCTCTCGGAGCTTCGCGTTCTGTTCGACCGCCTTCGCGAAGGCGAACACCTCGTCGCCGACGGTGTCCAGCACACCCTCGGCCTCCGCGATGGCGATGATCGCCGCCGCGTACCCGCGCGTGCGTTGGTCCTTCCCGAAGAGTCGGTCGAAGATCTCCGGCATCGTCCGGTTCAACCCTGTCAGTTCGGGCTTGAGGCCACCTGCTCGATGTACTCGTCGATCAGGCGCTCATGGGACTTGGTGTCGAGCTCTGCGCCCACCACCCGCCCGGCGAGGGTCACCGCGATGTCGGCGACCTGGGCACGCAGCTCGTTGAAGACGCGGTCCCGCTCGGCACGGATCTCGTCCTGAGCGCGCGCGACGGTGTTGCGGGATTCCTCCTCGGCCTTGGCCTGGATGTCGCGGCGGAACTGCTCGGCGGTCTCTCGAGCCTCCTCGATGATCCGGTTGGCGTCTCCGCGCGCGCTCGCGAGCTGCTCGCGATACTCGGCCAGTTCGCCTTCGGCCTGGCGCCGCGTCTGCTCGGCGCTCTCGAGTTGCCCCTGGATCTTGGCTCGTCGCTCGCTCAGGACGGCATTGAAGCGCGGCACCACCCATCTCCACAGGAAGAAGAAGAAGAAGCCGAACGCGATCGCCCCGACGATGAGCTCCGAGCCTTTCGGGTAGACATCGCCTTTCTCGCTCACTTCCTGGGCCACGATGTTGATCGCAAACACGGCTCAGCCCCTCCTCAGATGACGAACGAGAACGCGATGCCGAACAGCGCCAGCGCCTCGATCAGGCCGATACCGATGAACATCGTGGTTCGGACCTGGTTCGCGTACTCGGGCTGACGCGCCATCGCCTCGACCGACTTGCCGATCAGCACGCCCAGGCCGATACCAGGCCCGATCGCGGCGAGCCCGATCACCAACCCTTTCCCGATGGTCTTCAAGCCCGGAGTGATATCCGTGGCCTGTGCGACGAGGTGCAACATCGATGCCTCCTTCTCTCAGTGATCCTCAGCCAGCGCGCCGCCGATGTACGAACCGGTGAGGATGGCGAAGATGAACGCTTGAAGCACAGCTACGAAGATCTCGAAACCTACGAGCATGACCGACAGCGGGAACGACACGGCCGCGAAGACCCACGTCTTCGGGCCGTCCTTGAGGAAGAACACCGTGCCGAGGAAGAAGATCGCCAGAAGGAAGTGGCCGGCGACGAAGTTCGCAGTGAGACGGATCGTCAAGGTGATCGGCCGGACCACGATGTTCGAGATGAACTCGATCACCATCAACAACGTGTAGCGGAGCGGCGCGGGCGCCTGCTCGATGATGCACGTGTGCTGCAGATACCCGAAGAACCCATGCTTCGCGATCCCCACGCCGTTGTAAGTGGCCCACGCGATGATCGCCAGGGTCAGCGGGAACGCCACCCGGCTGTTGGCCGAGAAGTTGAACCCCGGGATCACCTCGAAGAGGTTCCCGACCAGGATGAAGAAGAACAGCGAGGCCAGTAGGGGCAGGAACCGGTCGGCGTCCTGTCCCAGCACCGGGATCGCGATCTGTTCTCGAACGAACTCCAGACCGAGCTCCATCAACGCCTGGAGCTTGCCTGGCACGACCGTCGGCCTCCTGAATGCCATCGTGAACAGCACGATGAGTGCGATGAACGTAAGCAGAACGAGCAGCGTGATGAAGTTGAAACAGATCTGGACGCCGCCGACCGTGAGGCCGCCGCCCCAGCACCGGAAGACGAAGTCCTTCGTGCTAGGCGGAACCCAGCTGGCTCCGACGACCGGAACCGTCACGGACGTGGATCCTCGAACGCCCACATGTCCGTTTGGAGTCGTCCCGAGAGCGCCCTCGCCTCGACGACGAGCAACCCGATCATTGCGGGTACCAGCGTCAGGGCGAAAGCCATCGGTGAGAACCAGCTCACGGTGTTCAGGAGCACGAGCGCGATCGTGAACACGATGAGGCGAACGACGAACCCCCCCATCGCCACCCCATACAGGACCATCGGCGAGATGTGCGCCGCCCACTCCACCGACAGCGCAGCGGCGACGAAGTTGAGGACGACGATCACCACGGCGATCGCCGCGGACCAGGCGGCGTCGGCGCCGCCGAGGGCGCGACCAAAGAGGACCGCGACGACCAGCGCGACCGGAGCCAGCGGCAGCACGCGACGGATCGCTTCGCGCTCCGGCTCAACGGTCGTCGTCACTGGTCCCCCTCCCGTACCGCAGGTAGACGATGTAGATCCCGCCAGCTCCACCGAGCAGGATCCCGATCGGCAGGAACACCTTGTGGATCCCGAAGAGGCGATCAAGCAGGTAACCGATGCCCCCCCAGGCGAGCATCCCCGCGATCAAGGTCGA
>VAYF01000269.1:0-1300 GCA_005883885.1 Actinomycetota bacterium
TCGGAGCTGTCGTCGGAGTGGCCGGTGAGCCGGACGCCGAGGAGCGCGCCGCCGATCGGCGCGTCGGATCGGCCAGCGTGCCGAGACCCGTCGACGACGCAGGAGCCGCGAGTGCCTTGGTCGCGACCCCGAGCGCCACGGCCACGGCGGCGATGAGACTGCCGCGCGCGAACTCGCGCCGGCTGATCCCGTCGATCCGCTCGATGGGCCCGGCGACCCGACCCCGGCGGGCGCGTTCCACCTCGACGATCCCGGCAGCGAGCGCCAGCCAGGCGAGGGCATAGATCGAGTCGGAGCCGAGGAAGTACGGATGCGTGTGCCAGGTGGCGGAGAGCCAGAGCGTCGCGTTGACCGCGAACCCCACGACCGAGGCGGCGAGCATCCCGATGCCCGCCAGCGTCCCGAGCCCGACCGCGATCTCCACCAAAGCGATCGCGATCCCCGTGAGGACGGGCGCGTGCCCGAGGACACGCATCAATGGAGCGGCCGGCGTCCCGGTCGCGAAGCCGGCGAGCTGCGTCCCGATGTAGTCGCCGCCACCGGCTCGGAAGAAGTTGGGATCGAGGAACTTCTGCACACCTGCGAAGACGAACGTGATGCCGAGGAAAGCCCGGAGGATCCGGATCGACCACGGCATCTCGACCCAGCCCTCCGCGATGCTCGGCGGCCGGTTCCGCCGGCTCCTTCCCGGATACGTTCCTCGGCGGATCGTGTCCGGTCTGAGGGGGGTCTTCGAGCCTCGGGGGTCGGTTCGCATGTTCCGGATATTCGCCGCTGATCTTTCGACAGCGTTCGGAGGACGGTAAGAGAGCGGTAAGGATCCCCTCATCCGCGTCTTGGCCTGCGACGATGGGTCCGTGAACATCCTGGTGATCGAAGACGACCGCCGGCTCGCCGACCTGATCGAGCGCCGCTTGCGGACCGCCGGCCACGCCACCGAGACCTGCGACGACGGCTCCGCCGGTCTCGAGCGGGCCTCGGCCGGCGACCTCGACCTGGCGATCGTCGACGTGATGCTTCCCGGCATGGACGGGGTCTCGCTCACCCGGACGCTCCGCACCCGAGGGGTCGCGATGCCCATCCTGATGCTGACTGCACGCGATGGGGTCGACGACCGCGTCGACGGGCTCCGCAGCGGAGCCGACGACTACCTCATCAAGCCGTTCGCCTTCGACGAGCTGCTCGCGCGGGTGGACGCCCTCGCCCGACGCTCGCGCGGCGCACCGGCCGAGGCGGTCCTCCGACACGACGGAGTGAGCCTGGACCGCCGCGCGCGCCGGGTCCACGTCCGAGGCGACGA
>VAYF01000269.1:1375-4435 GCA_005883885.1 Actinomycetota bacterium
GGTGGCGACATCATCCGGACGGTGCGCGGCGTGGGGTATTCGGTGGGGCGATAGATGTTCCGCTCGCTCCGCGTGCGGCTCGCGCTCTCGCACGCGTTCGTGATGCTCGTGATCCTCACGATCCTCGGCGGCTTGGTGTTGCTCCTCCTTGCCAGGAACCTGGACCGCGGCGCGACGGACCAGCTCGCGGCCGAAGCCGGCGCGCAGGTCGAGCGGATCCAGGAGGGCGGTGCGTTCGCGCCCACGATCGATGTCGACGTCCCGTCGGCATCCGCCGTCCAGGTCGCCGTCTACCGTCCCGGCGAGCAGGTGCCGGTCGCCGAGCCGAAAGAAACACCCTCGTGGCTCCGGCCGTACCCGGATCGCATCGCCGATCTGGAGATCGCGGGCGAGAAGGTCCGCGTCCTCACGCTTCCGGCGGTGATCGACGGCAAGACGGTTGCGTGGGTTTCCGCGGGGCGCTCCTTGGAGCCGGAGGAGGCGTTGATCCGCCGGGTCCGATCATTGTTCCTGTGGGGTAGCGTGGCGGCCCTCGCGGCCACGCTCCTCGCGGGGTGGTGGTGGGCGGGTCGAGCGGTCCGCCCCGTGGAGAAGTCCTACGAGGCTCAGGCCGGGTTCGCCGCCGACGCCTCCCACGAACTGCGAACGCCGCTCGCGTTCATCCGCGCGGGGGTCGAGACACTCACCCAGCACGATCCGTCCTTGGGGGCCGACGTGCTCTCAGAGGTCGACTACCTGACGGGTCTCTCCCAGCGGCTCCTCCAACTGGCTCGGGCCGACCGCGGCCAACTCCAGCTGGACCGGACCCCGATCGACCTCGCGGCCACATGCAGATCGGCCGTCCATCGGAGCAGCGTCGCGCACGGCAACCACCTCAGCTCGCACGGCGCCGATCCCCTCATCGTCCCGGCCGATCGCATCGCGCTGGAGGCGGTCCTCGATGCGGTGCTCGAGAACGTCGCGCGACACGGCGGCGGCGAGGCGGATATCCACTGGGACCTCGACGGCGCGCACGAAGCCGTGGTGACGATCGAGGATCACGGGCCCGGGATGCCGACCGAAGCCCATCACCGGGCGTTCGAGCGCTTCTTCCGTGCCGACCCGTCCCGAACGAGGGATACGGGGGGCGCGGGCCTCGGTCTCGCCTTGGCGCGCGCCCTCGTCGAGGCGCAGCGCGGCAGGATGTGGCTCGAGGCCACGCCCGGAGGTGGTGTCACCGCTTCGATCGCCCTCCCCCTGTCGTGAACCGACTCCGATGCCCGGTGGCATGTGCCTTTCATCGCCACGGGAGCGCGGCGCGGTCCGTCCAGTAGCGCTGCGGCGGCTGCGCGAACGCGTCCATCTCCGAGAACGCGTCCGGAGGAAGCCTGAGGTCGACCGCCGCCGCGTTGCTCCGTACCTGATCCACCGTCACCGCGCCCGACAGGACCACGTCGACCCACGGATGTGCGAGGGCGGTCGCGAGCGCGACCCGATCGGGGGTCGTCCCGAGCCGGCCGGCGATGCCGCCGAGCGGTCCGTCTGGCGCCGCCAGCCGGCCGTTCGCCAACGCCTCCTTGATCAGGACGCCGCGCCCCGCGGCGTGAGCCTCGGCCAACGCGGGACCGGCCGAGGGCTCCATGACGTTCCACGTCGACTGAACGGTCGAGAAGAGCGGCTCGCCGTCGACACGTTCCTGGATCCCCCGAGCGATCGCATCGGCTTGGTTCGGACCTGTGGTGGAGAACCCGAGGAACAGGCCTGATTCCCGGAGCGAGCGGAGCTCATCGAGCACCTCGTGATCGTCGAACACACCGCTCTCGATCGTGGCGGAGTGGATCTGGTAGAGCGAAAGGCGGTCGCCGAGCAGCCGCCGCGACTCCGTGATCTGTCGTCGGAGCGCGTCGACCGAGAGATCCTTCACCTCCTGGACGCCTGCATCCAGCCGCCATAGGCCAACGTACGTGTACCCCCACTTGGATCCGACGACGACGTCAGAGGGGTCGCGTACCTCGAGCCACGCGCCGAGGAACGCTTCCGCGTCACCGTAGGACCGCGCGACGTCTATGGAGCGGATCCCGGTGGCGTACGCCGCGTCGAGGACCTCGCGACACCGAGCCTCCATCGCCGCGCGGTTTCGTTCGTTCCCGAGGTCGCGGTCTCGCCCGACGTCGATGTACACGGGACGGCCAAGCGCGGCGAGGCCGAGCCCGATCCGCGAGGCCGGGAGCCCGGTCTCGCCGAGGCGACGGATCTCCACGTCCGACAGCTTGAACCCATCCGAGCCGAACGGTCAGCCCGCCGGTCGGCCCGGCCGACGGGTGCGATGCGGTCTACGCGCTCTCCTTCGCGTAGTTGCTCGCACCGAACCAGTCCACGACCACGACCGGCTCGTCGCCGAGGACCCACGCGTCGTGTCCGCTCGGCAGCGACGTAACGTCGCCCGGCTCGGCGACGAACTCAGTGCCGTTATCCATCCGGATCGCGAGCCTCCCGGCGATGTGGTACTGGAAATGGGGTGCCTCGCAGCTCGGCGTCTGCGCGATCGGCTTCACGTCGTTCGACCAACGCCACCCCGGCTCGAACACGAGCCGTCCGATCTCGGAGTCGCCCACCTTCAAGATCTCCGCGTGACCGTTCGGGAACTCTCGGAGCTCATCCGGTTCACCGAAGTCCCTGTGTTCCGTCTGCTGCATGTCGACCACTCCCCCCGTATCCTCGGAGAGTGTATCCTTACTTACTAGTAGGTCAGGAGTCAAGCTCTGCCGGGAGGGAGACTGCGCGAACGATGAGAGCGACCGGAGTGGATACCGCGACCCAGATCCTCGACGTGGCCGAGCGTCTGGTGCAGGAGCGGGGCTTCAACGGATTCAGCTACGCGGACGTCGCCACCGAGCTCGGGATCTCGAAGGCAGCGCTCCACTACCACTACCCCGGCAAGGCGGAACTCGGCGAAGCGCTGATCGAACGGTACGCGGCGCGGTTCGCGGACGCACTCGTGGCCGTCGACGCCCGTGAGATCGACGCGGCGGAGAAGCTTCGAGCTTACGCCCAGCTCTACACGGAGGTGTTCCGAGACGA